>JAKSBZ010000102.1 GCA_022360875.1 Cytophagales bacterium
ATATCACAAGTTTAAGCAAGGGCAGCATTAATGTACTCGACTTTTATTCCGCGGCGCAAATTCAAGAGCCATGCCCTGAGCCCGCGAATTAAAATCCTTTAATTGTATCCAAAACTACTGACTGGCTTTCAACTTTTTCTGAAGAAAAATCGTAAGCCTTTTCTACTTTTTTAATCGAATCTTCCAGGTTGTCGGCTGCGTTGTAATACAATGTAGCCAGCACCTCGCCTACTCTGACTTCGTCGCCAACTTTTTTGTTGAGAACCAAACCAACCGCGTAATCGAGCTCCGACTCCTTGGTCGCTCTTCCGGCGCCCAGAATCATTGCCGCTTTACCGATTTCCTCAGCTTCGATTTTGCGTACAAAACCGGCTTTTTTAGCAATTACATCCACCTGGTCCGAAGCCGTTGGCAACAAGCTGTAGTCATTCACAATGCGCTCGTCTCCTCCGTTGGCTTTAATAAACTGCTTCATTTTGTCCAATGGCTCTCCAGTTCTAATCATATGAGAAGCCATTTCAGCACCCTCTTCAATCGATTTCGCATTGCCCTTGATGTAAAGCGCCGTTCCGGTCAGATGAAGAATCAGATCCGTGAATTCTTTCGGGCCCTTTCCTTTAAGCGTTTCGATTGCTTCGATAACCTCCAGCGCATTTCCCACAGCGCAGCCCAGCGGCTGGTCCATGTTTGTCAAATGCACCACCATTTTGCGATCGAAATTTTTTCCGATGCCCAGCATGGTTTCGGCAAGCTCGCGCGCTTCCTCAATCGTCTTCATAAAAGCTCCGGCGCCCACTTTCACGTCAAGCATAATACCGTCGGCATATACTGCCAGCTTCTTGCTCATAATCGAACTGGCAATCAGCGGAATGCTCGAAACTGTTGCCGTCACGTCGCGCAGCGAATACAGACGCTTGTCCAGCGGCACGATATTCTCCGAATACCCCATAATGCCCACACCGGTCTGGTTCACCTGGCTAACCAGCTCCTCGCGCGTTTCTGGAAACACAAAACCCGGAATCGATTCAAGCTTATCGATTGTTCCTCCTGTATGGCCCAAGCCTTTTCCTGAAAGCTTAGCCGTGCCAATGTCGAAAGCCGCCAACAGCGGAGCCAGAGCAATGGTTACCTTGTCGCCCACACCGCCTGTGCTGTGCTTGTCCACCAAAAATTTTTTAACTCCTTCAAACTTAATGATATCTCCGGAATGCATCATTTTCTCGGTAAACGTCTTCAGCTCAGCGTCAGTCATTCCGCGAAAATACACTGCCATTAAAAAAGCGGCAACCTGGTAGTCAGGCACGCTTCCTTTTAAATACTTGTCCAGCAAAGCGGCAATCTGGTGATCGGTCAGCTCCTGCCCGTCTCTTTTTCTCTGAATGATATCGACAACTCTCATAGGGTATTATTCTACTGATTCTAAAACTTGCGTTAAATTATTATTGTTATATTATGCCGGCGCTATACAATTACAGGTTAAAGATGAGAAATTGTATTTTTATACACAACAAAGTTCCCCAGAAGCTTCAACAGAGGAATTATTATACACAGCTTTAAATATGATCATTCTAATGATAAATTTACAGCATCAGAAAAATACAATTAGCTAACAGGTGATTAACTCTTACGCTTATAATAGAAGGAAGTATAATTAGGCTTATTTGAATTTATTTGAATTTTTTAATTATTTTCTCAGATTTTTTCACAACCATCTACAATTACGAGTTTTAAATGGAAGGGAAAAACACATTATTAAAATAATGGACACGCCGCACATAGGATTTTTGCATTAATCTGTCATCAAACACTAGGCATGGAGAAAAATAAAAACCAAAAATTCCATAATGACTGCCAAATTTTGGCACAGCCTGCGGTAATTAATTTCCTTTACAATACCTTTGCGTTTTGTCAGGCTTCGCTTTTCTGAATAACATAAAACCGAAGCCTGACATCCTCTTTTACTAATATAAAATCGCCCTTTGATTTACTGGGCAAAACAAAAAAAATATGAGCATTCAGAAGCAACTGGAAAATAGAAGCGGTGGAAAATGCGAGCTTTGCGGCTCAGAACATTCCTTGAAAGTGTATTCCGTGCCTCCTGGTTCCGAAAACAACGCCGAGCAGTCCATCTATGCTTGCCCAACTTGCATAGACCAAATCGAGCACTCCGACAAAATGGATCCGAACCACTGGAGATGCCTGAACGACAGTATGTGGAGCGAAGTCCCCGCTGTTCAGGTAATGGCCTGGAGAATGCTGACACGCCTGCGTCACGAAGGATGGCCGCAGGACTTGCTGGATATGCTTTATCTTGACGAGGAGACGCTTGAATGGGCCCAACAGGATGCTGAAAGCGAAAGCGGCGAAGAACAGATCGTTCACAAGGACTGCAACGGCGTAGTGCTTCAGGCCGGCGACAGCGTTGTCCTAACCAAAGACCTGCAAGTTAAAGGATCGAGCCTGGTGGCAAAAAGAGGCGCCGCAGTGCGCAATATCTCTCTGGTATACGATAATGCTGAACAAATTGAAGGCAAAGTAGACGGCCAGCACATTGTTATTCTGACAAAATTCGTTAAGAAAACAAAATAAGCTGCAATACACAGAAACTGGTTCAGCCCGTGGCAATAGGCACAGAACCCCAAACTCGTTTTAATCCAACCGAAAGCAGGCACACGCCTGCTTTTACTTTTAATGCTCCCTTCTTCATAAATTCAAAAAAATAAAAATTCCCTATTCCGTAAGAAATTGCCTTTAATACAGGCCTTTCCCATAATTCGTTTTAATATATTCATTTCCTGCCCTGCTTTTTTTTATGGGCTTTACAACCTGACATTAACCACATAACCCAAGGCAACATGCAAATACGCGACGAATTTCAATCAATTAACGACTATTTCGCACCAAAGATTATCGGAGAAGTTAATGATGCCTACATAAAAATTGCGAAAATAAAAGGACACAGCCACCCCTGGCATTACCATAAACACGAAGACAAAATGCTGTACATACTTGAAGGAGAGCTTATGCTGGAAATCGAAAACGAAGAAAGCTCTTTGCTTAGTGCGGGAGATTTGTATATCGTCAAAAAAGGAATGAATCACCGGCTTTCCTCCGAGAATGAAAGTAAGATTCTGCTTATAGAGTCCAAAACAGTCAAACATTTAAGCAATAGAATTACCAATATCACACGGTCCATTGTTGAGCAGTACTACGACTGATTAACACGCTTACCCGCATCAATAAAAAAAAATCTGCCAAAAAGCACCGTCCTTTTGCAAAACGGCATGCTTTCCAACAGATTTATAAACTTATTAACCTATGCGGTTTTGTTTAAAGCATGTTGATCTATTCGGTTAACTCAACCCTTCGATTTCCCCGTCCACAACGTCAATATGCATTGCCGCGGGAACCTTCGGCAAACCAGGCATGCGCATGATTGATCCTGATTTTGCCACAATAAAACCAGCTCCTGAATTGAGAATCAAATCATCGATTTTTAAATGGAATCCTTTCGTTACACCGATTGCCTTCGGATTGTCAGTGAAAGAATACTGGGTCTTAGCAACGCAAACCGGCAAATGGGCCTTGCCCAGTTGCTCAAGCTGTCTGAATTTCCTCTTGGCACGGCCAATCAAAACCACGCCGTCGGCACCGTAAACATTACGGGCAATTTTCTCCAGTTTTTCCAATACGCTGTCTGACTCTTCGTATGTAAACGCCAGCGGTCCGGACGGATCGTTTTCCACCACATCAACCAGGGTTTCGGCCAAGCCTACAGCGCCGTTTCCGCCGTTCAAAAAAGCATCATGCTCCACACAGGCTACTCCCCTGGCCAAACAGTGTGCTTTTATCAAGTCCAGTTCTTCCTGAGCATCGGACACGAACTTGTTGATTGTAACAATTACCTTCTGTCCGAATTGCTGCAAGTTTTCGATGTGCTTGTCAAGATTCTTGAAGCCGTTTTCCAGTCCTTCAGCATTAGGCAACTTGATCTGGTCAAACGGTACGCCGCCATGATATTTCAGCGCCTGAGTAGTCGCAATCAGCACTGTCGCTTTCGGATTCAGTCCCGCTGCACGACACTTGATATTAAAAAACTTCTCTGCGCCTAAATCAGCGCCGAATCCCGCTTCTGTTATCACATAATCGCCCAGCGACAGGGCAGTCTTTGTCGCAACCACCGAGTTGCATCCATGCGCAATGTTGGCAAACGGTCCGCCATGTATTAATGCCGGGGTATTTTCGGAGGTCTGAACCAAATTCGGATTCATCGCATCCTTAAGCAGCGAGCAAACCGCACCGGCAATTCCAAGATCTTTTACCGTAAACGCCTCATTGGTGAAAGTATATCCCAATGTAATGTTTTCAATTCGGCTCCGCAGGTCATCAAAATCCGCTGCAAGGCACAGAATCGCCATTATCTCTGAGGCAGGCGTAATATCAAAGCCTGATTCGCTGGTTATGCCGTTGGCGCTTCCGCCCAATCCGGTTACAATCTGCCGCAATGCGCGGTCATTTACGTCAAGCACGCGCTTCCATACAATTTCCTTGAGCTGCTGGTCGGTGTCTCTTTTCTGGAACTGATAATTGTCCAGCATAGCACTGATCATATTGTGGGCGGAAGTCACAGCGTGGAAATCGCCGGTAAAGTGCAGGTTAATGTTCTCCATTGGCAGCACTTGGGAACGTCCGCCTCCGGCGGCTCCGCCTTTCATGCCGAAACAGGGGCCCAAAGACGGTTCCCTCAGCGCAACGATCGTCTTCTTTCCTATCTTGCTAAGCCCTAGAGCCAGCCCGACTGAAGTTAATGTTTTACCGTTTCCAGACTTGGTGGGCGTTATGGCAGTTACCAGAATCAGATTACCTGACTGAACTTTACGCTCGTCGATAAGTTCGCAAGGAACCTTGGCCATGTGATGGCCGTAAGGATACAAGTGCTTGTCTTCAATGCCTAAATTGCCGGCAATTTCTTGGATCGGTTTAAGTTCTACGGCGCGCGCAAACTCAATATCTGTCATCATAAAAATTTATTGTTTGTAAAAGATACGCATGGCAGTTGACAAAATAACTGCTTTGGTTTTGCAAAACCACCATTAAAGCAGAAAAAAATAAGGCCGCATTCGAAAAAAATACGCCAGGAAAAAATGTTGTTGATTAATACCAATCCGTCATTTTGACGGATTGGTATAAGTGAGTCCACAAACTCTGAAAAGATTAAATGCTTTTTTCGAGCAGATCAAGGCAATCGGCGTAAATTTTTGCAAGCTCCATTCTTCTCTTTAAGTCAGAGTTCCTGATCATCCGCTTTACCTTGTTCAGTTCTTTCTGTCTGAACTGCGAAAGTTCTGGTTCCTGCTCAAGAGAAGTTTCCAGCTTTGCTTTTTGGAAATTTAACAGCCACTCATCGTCTCCGTCATGGAAATTACCTTCTTCCAAAGAAATTTTTCCCGCCAAAAAATGTGTGAGATTTTTCAGCTTCTGCTTGTCCGGATCTTTCAGCACATCTGTCCCGATCGCTTCCACAAACTGCTTGGATATTCTGATCCTGCGCTGCATCAGACGTATGTTGACTTCTTCCGGCAAGGCATTTACTCCGACATAAAAGTTGTAGTCACGTTCAATAGTTCGCGGCCCCACACCATACTGGCGGGCCAGCTGTTCGCTCGTCGAAAGTCCTTTTCCCTCAGACTGTCTTCTGTCTCCCCCCTTCTGCTGCTTCAGCTGTGCGTACTGAAATCCGCGTAAGTATGACACCTGCCATTTTACCAAATTCCGTTTTCCAAGCTGAAGGTCGAGCATGTACTGTTTCACTTCCTGCAAGTCAGAAAAAGTCATGTACTTGACCGGAAAATCCAGCCCGTGCTTTTCAGCGATGGCAAGTCTGTTGTGGCCGTCCAAAAGCACATCTTGTTCCTCTTCCCTTTTCCAAACCAGCAGGTGGTCTCGTATTCCCTCTTTCAGAAGCAGGTCCTCAAGCTTGAGCTTTTCTTGTTTGGAAAGCTGAGGCAGATAAGAACGAAGCTCATCCAGCACAACAAAGCGCGCTTCGTTTGCTCTAAGCCTGTGTTCTTTGGGAATTTCTGTTTTTTTGCGGACAAGACTTGCCGGACCGAGTTTGCTTTTCAGTGCGTTTTTGCTGAGTTGGGCCATTTTAATATCGTCTTAGTATTTCTTTGGTCAATTTTTGGTATGCCTGCGCCGCCTTGCTTTTGGGCTGGTATTCGAAAATATCCTGGTTCAGCAGATTAGCCTGCTGAACGGCGCTGTTCAATGGAATTACCTGATCGAAAACCAAATCCCCGAGACTGTCCTGAATATTCTCTTCCACAATTTCCTGGGCTTTTTGCAAAGCGGAATACTGAGTTATCGCAATTCCCATAATCCGCTTGTTTTGCGTTAACTGCTCATTGATCTGGTCCAGATATTCCATAATCCGGCCGATGCCGCCGGCACTGTTTTTTTGAGCCTGAGTCGGGATTAAAATTTCATCTGCGGCCACCATAGCATTAGTGGTAAAATAAAGCAAATTCGGAGCTGTATCAATCAGAATGAAATCATAGTTCACTCGCAAAGGATCAAGCCTCTTTTTTACCTTATACCATTGGTCCAGATCCTGGCGCAGTTCGTTTTCTTTGTCATGCAGAAAAAGATCACAGGGAATAATATCTAAATTCTCACGGATATTAACTGGAGTGCTTCCGCTTTTGTCAAACAAATTTCCTTCTGCTTCAATTCCGCAATTTTCCGTAAGGTTGGCTTGGGAGTCAAGGTCAACCAATAAAACGCTGTATCCAAAATTGGCAAGACATGCTCCGATGTTTTGTGTGCTGGTTGTTTTAGAAACCCCGCCTTTATGATTTACTACTGCTATTATTTTACAGCCGTCCTGAACACCTTCGTAGCCGTATTTTTCTAAAATCGGAATTATTTTTTTCAGATGTGATGTATTTAAAGGACGGTTGCCTTTTAAAAACTTTGATAAAAGAGTAGCTGGCAAGCCAGATTCTTTTTCGATGGAGGAAATTGAAATTGCATCACGCTCTTTCAAAAAAGCTTTAATTTTGTCTTGTGAGCTCATAAAAATTAATTTGTCTTGAATTTAAAACAACTTTTTTGTTAAGACAAAGAACATTGATTGTTTGTCAATGATTTTATACATGTTTCCGCAGATGTGAGTTGTTTCAATGATTGGATTTGATTATTATGTCAAGATTTCAAAATATTATTATTTCTTGTTGAAAAGAAAAATAATATGATAAATCATAACTCCTTTTGTTGTTTTTTATTTATTTTTAAATTTTAAAGTTTTCTAAAATGAATTACCTTCATAACTTCCTGATATACAGTGATGTGCATGTTGATAACTTTTTAAAAAACGGAGAGATATTAATCAGCAGACGGAGGGATATTAAGATAAGAACGGAGAAATATTAAATTTGAAGCGGTAATATATTAAACTCAGAACGGAGAAATATTAAGTGAGATGCTCAGAAACGGCTAATTATTAAAAACTGGGTGGAGAAATATTAAAAGAAGCTTAAGAAACGGTAAGATATTAAATTCTTTTTTATGGAAGTTGGATGCTTTTTAGTATAATTATGAATATGACACTTATAAGTGCTTGTGTTGTCAATATTTCCCCCCTTTTTGCGGATGATGATGTGCAATGAACGCTTCATTATCGCAATATTGTAGTTGTATTTCCGGAATAAATTGAAGCTTTCAGGTAAGGGGACGGAAAGATATTAAAAGTAAGATTTTAAAAACGGTGAAATATTAAAACAGTGATGCAGATACAAGAGGAGCCAACTCTGTACAGGATTAACAAAGAGGCCGACAAGTCCAAAGGGCGAATGATTCGCAAGGCGAATAAGCTGGTGAATTCCCGGCAGAATTTTACACTTACCCAGCAGCGCGCCATTATTCTTGCGATTTCTCAGATCAAAGCGACGGATGATGAATTCACGACCTACAGGGTGAAGATATCCGAAGCGCTGGGTTTGGAGGAAGGCGTGTCTTTAAAAGGAGCTCAGTATCGCCAGGTAAGAGAAGAGTTGTCGAAGCTGGCCAAGACATCCATAGACATTAAGTCTGATGATCAGGAGTGGGAGTCGATAAACTTTATATCTAGAGTAAGGAAGGAGCGGGGGAAAGATTATGTCTCGGTTGAGTTTTCAGTGCATGCCATGCCTTTTTTGCTTAATCTGAAGGGCAACTACACAAGCTATTTTGTGCAGAATGTCTACAAATTCAGAAAGGCGCACTCAATACGCTTGTACGAGCTTTGCAAGCAATACGCGAAAATTGGCAGCCGGATTATTGATTTCGGTCTTCTGCGGGATATTCTGTACCTGGGCGATTCGGAATACTACAAGCAGTACGGGCGCTTTAACAGGGAGGTGCTGAAACCCTGCGTGAAGGAAATCAACGAGACTTCGGACTTGAATCTGAGCTATTCTCCGATTAAAGAAGGCAGAAAAGTGGTGCGGATTCATTTTAAGGTGCAGTCGGGCGTAGGGCCGACGAAGGTTTTGCAGAGCAGGAAAACTATTAAAAGAGAAGCCTCCGAGACCAGCCCGGTTTCCGGAGCAATTCCGCAGAAGGTTTACGAGAGGCTGGTCGGAAAATACACCGAAGAGCGCGTGCAGTTCTACCTGGAGTTGCTCACCAAGAGGCCAGATATTAAAAATATATCTGCGTATTTGATCAAAGCGCTGCAGGAGTCTTATTATGAGGAAGATTTCAGAATTTCCAGAAAAGTTCAGGAGGAAAGGCTGGAAAGAATCCGGGCCAAACAGATCCGAGACCAAAGAAAAGGCCAGAGAGAGGAGATTTCCCATGCGTTTGATTTGCACAGAAAGGAGTTGCTGCTGCGCTATGAGCAGCGCATGGAGGCCAGCGACATAGAAGTGTTCACTTTTTTGTTTGAGGAGTCCGACAACGCCCAGGAAAGAAAATATGTTAAGGAAATACGGGCGGGAGAAGCCTCGCGGCTGGCCAAGAATTTCTGCGTTGAATGGTACATCAGAGAGTACGGTGACAAGGCGGATGTACGCCTTCTGGACGTGAAGCATTTTTCCAAAGCCAAATACAATTTTGACTGGTGAGACCAATCCGCCATTTTGACGGATTGGTCGGCGAATACAAAGTGAAGACGGGATGGAGCGGGAATTTTTCGTGTTAATATTTATCCTATGTTTAAACGTGCTGTTTTCGTTTTTTTAATAGTTTACCTGTTTTCGGCTGGCCAGCTGTTGGCTCAGACTGGCCAGGGTGAGTGGCGACACAAGGAAGCTAGAGAAAGGAGCTATCCTGCAGATCGGTATTTTAAGGCGGTCGCCTCGGGACCTTATGTCCGGAAGTCATTGGAGCGAGACCGGCCGCTTCTTTTGCAGCAGGCCAAGGAGGAGCTTTCTTTGCAGATTCTTTCTCATATTTCCGTGAGCTCTCAGTTTGTCTTGGAAGAAGAAGGAGAGGAGATGCAGAGTTCCTACAGGGAAAAAACGTCGGTTCGCACCGATATCGACCTGTCCGGTGTCAACACGTTGTTTTATTCAAGCAAAAGAGAAAAGAGAAACTACGCGCTTGCTTATGTGCTGAAGTGGGAGCTGGGACAGTTTTACCGGCAGCGAATGGAACAGGCCTGCAAAGACGGAGATATGTTGCTGCAGGGATTGGAAGAAGTGAAGAGGGAGTATGAGAAGTCGGCGGAGTATGAGAAGAAAAGAAACCTGCGGGAACGGGTGTTTCATGATTTGGAAGAACTGAGAGTAGTTCTGGTGAAGCTCGAGCGGCAGGAGCAGGTTGTTCGTTTGTGCGGTATGTCGCCAACCGGTGCGATTAACAAGGATATGGGCAGACTCATGAAGCAGCAAAAGAGTTTCCGGAATTTTTTTGCAGGCAAGGAGCTGTACAAGCTGCTCAGCAAGGGAGAGGAAGCATTGGCGAATAAGGATTATCTTGGCGCTTTGGCAGCCTTCCAGTCGGCCGCATACCAGGACCCGCTGTCGGAAAGGGCGCAAAAAGGGATCGTACAGGCCAAAAAAGCGCGTGCTGACGAACTTTATTTTCAAGCCAAAGGACTGTTTCTCTCGCTTGATTGTCCAGCGGCATTGGATACCGTTAATGAATCGCTGACTTATTACAACACTTCAGAGGCTTTTTTGCTAAAAGAGCAAATTGAAAAAAAGTATTTCAAAGAGCTGGCCGATGAGCTAAAGCGACACATGCGCAACCGCAGCATGGCTAAAGCAGAGGAAGTGATGAATAAGCTGAAGAAATTTTACCGTGTGAATTTGGCGGGCTTTAATTCGCTGTCTTCGGAATACAGCAAGCTGGCTGCGGAAATTCGCGAGGAAGAGAAAAGGCTGGAATATGCTCGTTTAATAAACCAGGCCAGAATCGAGCTGGCCCGGAAACAGTACGAAGAGGCCTTTCGTCTGGTCGAGAAAGCCGAAGAATTGGCTCCGAAGGCTAACCAGGCTGTGCGGCTGAGACAGGAAATCAAACATGAACATTTTCTTCACCGGAAGAAGCAGGCACTGAAAAAAGTGCCTTTCAAGTATTGTCTCAGGCTTGGCGCGGGAGCGTACACTCACTTGCTGAAGACATCCAGCTTGAATCTGGATACGCTGCAGCGCTCATCGTGGAATCCGATGTTTACGGCGGGCCTGTTTCGGAAGCTGAAAATAAGAAGAAACTTCCGCAACGGGAATGATTTCTCTTCTGCATTGCTTGTTGGACTGTTTTTGGATGCGGGATCGTTTAGGGTTAATTTGAAGGACCAGACGCTGAACCGGGAGGTGATAAAAAAGAATTTTTACTATCAGCTGGAGGGAGGCGCATATTTTTTCGAGACGCTGAGGCTTTCTGCAGGAATGCTGAAGGGATTCAGCTCACAGGAAGACCATACTTACCTCAGCACTACTTTGGGGCTTTCAGCCAGATTGGGCTATTTGTGTATTCAGGCAAACTACACTCAGCTATACCGTTTGGAGGATAAGTCGCTGTTGTCTGAAAATGAGACGAATTTTCAGTCTAAGATATCACTCGGAGTCAGTTATCAGTTCAATTTTTACAGAAAACTTTCGAGTTTGAAGAAAGAGGAACTGAGGCTTGGGTCTGGTCTGGATTAGTGTTTTTTAGACTTGATTTTCTTATAAATGCTTTTTTTTGAGAGAACCTGCAGTTTTTCCTTTTATTTTTTTTAGAGAAAAAAGGACAAACATGCCGTATTAACAAAAACTTATTGTTTCTTTGTTGAAGTTTAATTTTCATAATAACAATTAATACAATGTATCAAGGTAAAGTAAAATTCTTCAATGATGACAAAGGTTACGGATTTATCATCGACAGCGAGTCTGGTAAGGAATACTTTGTTCACATCTCAGGAACAAGAGATGAAATCAGAGAAGGAGACGAAGTAGTATTTGAATTAGAAGAAGGACGCAAAGGTCTGAATGCCGTTGACGTTAAGTTGGCGTAATTCATTCTGTGAAGATATACTTTGAGTGAGCCATGCGGAAGCATGGCTTTTTTTATGGCATTTTTTTGAAGAGGAACCGTGAGCGATATGCGATCATTTTATTTTTGTTTCGGAAAAGGAAAATGGTTTGTGCCCGGCATTGTTTGGGTTTCAGGCAGATCGGATTTATATTACGGGTTGATATTAAGTTAGATGAGAGGAGCGATGCACAGGCATTTTATTGTATTTAAACCTTACGGTATGTTGAGCCAGTTTAAACCGGAAACACGGAAAAAAAAGGCACTGCTGGGCGAAATGGCGGAATTTCCGGAAGGAACGATGGCTATCGGGCGTTTGGATGCAGACTCCGAAGGTTTGCTGTTGCTTACCACCGACGGAAAGGTCAGCGAGCGGATGCGCCGAAAAACGGTTGAGAAAGAGTATTATGTGCAGGTTGACGGTGATGCTACTGAAGAGCATGCGGCTCGTTTGAGCGAGGGAGTGGAAATTGGGATTAAAGGAAAAAAGTATCAAACGCTTCCCTGCGAGGTCAGCGTGCTGAATGATGTGCCGGATTTTCCCGATCGGGAGCGAAAGATTCGCGATGAACGCCATGGGCCTACCAGCTGGATGTCTGTAACAGTCAGGGAGGGAAAAAACCGTCAGGTACGAAAAATGACTGCGGCTGTTGGATTGCCTACTTTGCGTTTGGTAAGAGTGCGTGTAGGGGATGTCTGTTGGAGTGATGTTGGTGAGGCGTGTGTTAAGGAAGTCGATAAGTTGGACTAGTGACTTGTATTTAGCCGCTTTTTGCTGGATTTGGACATCCCTTTTAGGAACGTTTTAGGCAATAATGGAATTAATGTTAGAGTTGTTTACAGCAACACTCATATATTTTAGTGTTCATGATTTCATATGTAAGCTATGTTCCCAGCTTTTTATTACAGTTGCAAGAAAATGGAGTTCCCAAACTCGGATACCAAGAAACAGCCAGCCACTGAACCGGGTTTGAAGTCAATTTACAAAAATATCTTTTCAGCCATATGTATTGTTGCTGCTTCAGTTATTGCGCAGTATGGTTACGGCCAAAGCAAAACAGCAAACGACAGGGTGCCAGAATACAACAAGTTTTTGTTTGGAACTAACTTGGGCTGGTATCCTCCCTGGGATGATTATCACGTAGCCGATGTGGCTTTGGGGAATCCGGATTATCGAGTTGAAGGAATGGGGGCGACAAGCCTTCGGCCGGTGCTTTACGAACATTTTTTGGAAAAGTGGGGATATGATGCCCGTCTGAAGGTA
>JAKSBZ010000391.1 GCA_022360875.1 Cytophagales bacterium
CCATTACAGGATCTAGCACCACGTTCATCGCATCATATTCCCGTAGCTTTTGCGCAACAAGTCTAATTGTCTCGGCGCTGTAAAGCATACCGATCTTTATGGCATCAGCGCCAATATCAGACAACACCGCATCAATTTGAGCGGCGATATTTTCCACCGGAATTGGATGAATGTCTTTTACCCCCAAAGTATTTTGGGCCGTTGCGGCGGTTATTACCGAAGTGCCATAGCACTCCAGTGCAGAAAATGTCTTCAAATCTGCCTGAATTCCCGCACCCCCGCTGGAATCGGAACCGGCTATAGACAATACGGTAGTGTATAGCTTCATATATTCAAAAATTTCACAATAATATGGACTCAAAATCTCAGCTGATCAATTAACTTTACCTTGCGGCCAATAACAGCATCTCAACCGAGATTATCTTGAATATCGGATTTTTTTGCTGTATTTCTTCCGGCAGGTAAGGCTTTTTTCTTAATAAAAAACCTTTTTCCCCCTTTTGCGAAATAACTAGTAAGACCTATTTTTAAAAAGACTCCCTTTTCATGAAATACCTCTTGCTTCCCGACAAATTCAAAAACTCACTTTCAGCATCAGAAGCTGCACATGCAATGAAAACAGCTCTTTTGTCGTTTGATCCCAAAGCCGTGATCAAATCTGTTCAGGCTTCAGACGGAGGAGAAGGATTTTTAAAAGTCTTTGCCCAGAATTCTTCCTTCGAGTGTGTAACAATCCGCACAAAAGATCCGCTTTTCCGCTCGATAAAAGCACCTTACTTATACCAGCACAGTACACAAACCGCTGTGGTGGAACTAGCTCAAGCATCAGGGCTTCAGCTGCTCAAGCCTTCTGAATACAATTGCCTGGAAAGCTCAACCTTCGGCACCGGGCGGCAGATCGCCCACGCGCTTAACAAAGGTGCCAAACGAGTCATTCTGGGAATAGGCGGCAGCGCTTCAAACGACGGCGGCATGGGAATACTGACAGCTTTAGGCTATTCTTTTTTTGATTCAGCCGGCTATCTTCTTAACCCAACAGGAAAAAACCTCAGCAACATTGCCAACATAGAATGCGACAGGCATTCGCCCATCGGCCAATTCTCTCTGCAAATTGCCTGTGATGTGAAAAATCCGCTGACTGGAAAAGACGGAGCAGCATACGTCTATTCTCCTCAAAAAGGCGCAAGTCCGGAAGATGTCCGGAAACTGGATGAAGGTCTAAATCATTTTGCAAACAAAATCAAACACTTCAATGGAAACGACATACTAACCATTGAAGGAGCAGGCGCTGCAGGAGGAGCAGGCGGAGGCCTCGCAGGACTTGCAAATGCAGAACTGCATTCAGGGTTTTCATTGGTCTCAGAACTGCTGGATATCAAGAAAAAATCGCAGTGGGCTGACTGGATACTGACAGGAGAAGGAAAACTGGACAAACAAACCCTTGAGGGAAAGTGGGTGCACGGAGTCAGTCTCCTTGCGCGTGAATTCCAGACCCCGGTTGCTGGTTTTTTTGGCTCATCAACACTGAACCAAACAGAACGAACAGCTCTAGGACTCAACTTTACTGGCATCCTTCAAAAGGAAAACATATCTTCTGAAACCGCTCATCGACAAGCCTATGATTTACTGGTAAAAGAAGTAAATGCTTTCACCCAAACGCTTTTCAAACCCGCCAGCTAATCTGTATCCCCGTGCTTTTTATAATGTGTGCTCAACAGCTGCCAATAATGCCGGGCACTTTGGGTGCTATTCCGTCACCTTTTAAACCAAGCTTTCAAAAATTATTTCCGGCGTATTCTTTCAATAAGCAAAGTTTACAGCAAAACATTTGACTTCAATACTGTTTTAGTCCATTCGTTTTTTTATTTTGAACTGCAGGTTCACGACCATTGCTATATATCATATCAACAAATCTTTTATCTGAAAATGAACATCAACTCGTTTAAAAAATATTACGGGCTTAGAATCGAACACTCGGATGCAGAATCAAATGAAAGACTCGCCGAATATTTCAGATTGCTGTCATTCGTGCAAAAACCATTGATATCGCTTGTGATCCCTGTTTATAAAGCCGGTGACACGCTGCTTGCGCACTTGCTTTCGCTCAGCCGTCAACAAACGCTGCTTCCCTACGAGGTGATTTTCGTGAACAACAACGCAGACAATACAACACTTGAGATTCTCACATGTCTGGGAGCCAATATTATTAATGAAAAAAAACAGGGGATTTCACATGCCAGGCAAAAAGGGCTTGACTTGGCTAGAGGAAAGATAGTCTGCACAATGGATCCGGACACACTATACGAGCCTTCCTACATCGACAAAATGTGTCTACCTTTCTTTTTTGACAAAAAGCTTGTTTGCTGTTTTTCCACTGCCAAATGCTACCAAGATACCTTCAGGATAAGCCCATGGCTCGCGATTCGAAACCGGATAAAAATAGCCGCATCCCGGTTGTACCCACTGTCTCGCGGCATGTCCCGCGTCCTTCGCTTAAGAGCCCACGCCCTTTCTGTCCGAAAAGACGTGTTGCAGTCCATCGGTTATCCTGCTGACATGCCTATGGCTTCCGGTTGCGACGACGGTCTTATTGGCCTTCAACTTTACAGCCACGGAAGATTTAAGCACATCCAAACCAACATATTTACCTGTTTGCCTAGGGACAAAAAGCCTTATGAGCCTTTTCCTTTCTGCAACCAGATATTGCTCAAAAAAACACCAAAAGAAAATCCTGTCGCTGGCTAAAGAAAATGAAAACTGACCTCAACCCGGTTGTTCAGCTGCACATGAGTCCGGGAGCGATCATACGAGCCTTTGCCGTACACTTGCCGCACAACAAATCCTTTGGATTTCAGAAAACCCGCCACCCACTCAGCACGCGCTGTAGATAATGCCGTGTTAAGCACTTCATTCGCCGCATTGTCCGCATAGCCCACCACATACACCGCAAAGGCCGAAGGGTCCGCACCAATAATATGGCTGCTAAGTTCGGCTAAATGTTCTTCCGAAAGAGAGCGATCATTTGCATTAAAATAAATTGTAATCGGTTCAAGATCTGTTCTCTTCGCCGTCTCATTATACCCGGCAGAATCAGGCAATTCTTGATTGCCTTTCTGGAAACTTTTTTCAAAAACCTGAAATATATCGCTCATGCGGCCATTTCGATTGCTGACCAAAAACTCACTATTCCCGCGGCTGAAATAATAACCGTCAAAATGTTCCGTATTGTAAGGCGCTCCCATGTTCAGTGGCACCGACCACTCTTCCCAATTCCCCAAGCGGCGGCACTTGTAAATATCAACTCCCTCTGCGCCGCTGTGCCCGTCTGAAGAAAAATAGAGCATTCTTCCATCGTCAGAGACAAAAGCAGCAAATTCGTTCCCGGCCGTGTTGATATGCGGTCCGAGATTTTTCGGAGAAGACCACACACCAACTTCATCTTTGTAAGTTACATACAAGTCCAGCTGATTAGACTTATTCGGCAGGGTCAGCAAAACGGCTTTCGCGGAAGAATGCGCAAAGGCTCCCACATAACCTCGAAGCCTTTTCTTACTGAGAATTTCTTTGAAATCCATCAGCCTTTCGCCAAGTTCCCATGCTCCGTTTTCATTGAGCCGCGCCCGGCGAATACCCTTCGATCTCCCAAAACGATCGGCGGGGTAAACATCCATAACAAAAATTTCACTGCCGGAATCCGATGCTCCCACTACAGCATTGTTTTCGTTATTGTTTAAACCTCCGACAAGCTTCATCGTACGTTTCCCAATCGAATCGGCAAAATCCACCCCCCATATTTCCTGGCTTCTCTGTCCTTTACACAATGTTCTGCTGAAAAAAAGATATCTACCATCCCATGACATAACCGGCCGAAGCTCCTCGCAGCTTGAGTCCAGTCCTTTTATCTGTTTAATTAATTTCGGTTTAATCTGACCAAAAAGTGTCTGCGTTCCCGCCAACAACAGTAAAATGAGTGCTGCTTTTTTCATTTGTTATTAATAACTTTTCAATGGTCAGATGGAACATCCATTGCAATCAAGCCTTTCGTTTGTGTTAAGACCGATTGTCATGGATGCCTCTTTGTTTCACATAATTTTCAAAAAAAAATCAGATTCTATCCTCTTAAGCCAATCGTCCGCGAGTCTGATACACTTTAAATAAAAACAGAGGTTTCACATTTACCAAAAATATCTTGAGCCGAAATCACTTCTGAATAAAAAATATGTCAAGGTAATTTCATGCATCCTCACATCCGGAACAGTTCCTACTTCGTTAGCCAAAGGCGTTGAATAAGAGTAATCCAGTTTCACAGGATGAAAATAAACAGCCGCAAGCACACTTGCGTGCTCTTCCGGCGAATACATGCCTCCCACGCGAAAACGGTTCAATATATCCACCCTCGAGAAAAAAACATAGGAATCGTCCCTCGTTCCCAGCATTGCAAATGCAGAATTATACCAAGTCAGCCACTGATTTACCGGCCATTTGAATCCCGCGGAAAATATGTGCTTGTGATGCATTTTCTGGTCATTATCACTAAATCCCCAAGCCTTAATCTCTGTTCCAAAAGAATAACCCAAGTAATACAAAAGTCCCTGCAGCGATACTCCTGCCTGTAAAGCGCCCAAATTCGATTTTCCGTCTCGTTTTACCAATTCCAGGTATCTCGGATCAGTAACTTCCCGAATATGATAGCTGTCCATGTCCATCCGGTCAGCAAGCAGCGAACCCATTATCCCTCCCGAAACGGAGAGCTTTCTGTTTATCGGCACATGCACACCATAAGCCAGCTGCGCTTCGGTGCGCACATATTCGCTCATTTCTATCCTCTGCTGCTGCAAACTAATCCCCAGACCGCTCCTGACCGAAATAACCCGGTTTGCCACAAGCTGCTGCAGCTTTGCCTGCAAATCCGGCTTGCTGCTCATCAGGCTGTTGGAATTCATATAGGGAGTTTTGCCTCGCTGATACGGAAAAGTCAAATTGGCGGCCAAAAACATTGTCTGACTGGTGTTTGCCTCGGGAAGCTGCACCCGCCGATAACCCGCATGAAAAGACCAGTAGTCTTCTATTCCTGCAAAAGCCGGATTGATCTGATGCGGAACGTGATAGTATTGCCTAAGCGTTATCGCACTCTGTGCTTTATTCTTTTTAGGAAAAAAACAAAACAATAAACACAAGACCGCTCCTAAAATATACTTCATCATTATTATCTGATAATTTTCAGTTTGCCTGAATAGCGCTTGCCCGTATTTAATTCAATCCTGTACAAATATGTCCCGCTTTCCACACCTTCCGCTGACCACTCGCTCTCATAGTTGTAACCCGATTGCTTATGGATAAGCTTTCCCTCAAGCGTATAAACCCATACCGTGCTCGACTCGTAAAGTCCAATATTTATAATATTCCAGGTGTCGTTAAAGCCGTCATTATTTGGTGTAAAAATATTCGGAATATCAAGGGCCAGTTCTTTGTAAAGTACTTCCAATTCAAAAGCTGCGCTGACAGTACTTCCATCGTCGCTCAACTCAACAGTTACCTCGGCAGTTCCCTTAATCCCGGGAATAAGCTTCATCACAAGATGCCGTACATTCCCAGTCCCTTTAATAAAAACAGAATCCTCATTAACAAGCAGCGTACCGTCAACAGAAACACTCAATTCCAGTTCATCCAGCGGCGTATCGACATCTGAAATAATAAAACGCAGCGAAGGAACCGGATCTCCGGCATCTAAAACAATGTCCTCGAAAGAAGATATCTCAGGCGGATCATCCACAGAATTGACAGTGATCTTAAAATGAACCACTTCCGACTGATCAACGCCTCCATTGTCTGTTCCCCCGTTGTCTTTTAAAATGACTGTCATGGCAGCCTCTCCAAAAGCATTCGGTGCCAGTGCCACCGTAAGGTAGCCCGAGCCGTCTATTGCTGCCGGCGATTCAAACAATGACGGATTATCACTGGACACTTCGAAATACAGCAATTGGCTCCCTTCGTCTCCGTCCGATAGATTTGTCGCCCAAGGAATCGACAGCAGCGGAGCATCCTCGCTCATCACTATATCGCCTCCATGCTCAAAAGAAGGCGCATCATTTATGGATATTATCTCTATTGAAAAAGTCACCGGATCGCTCTGATCAATTCCTCCCAGCTCAGTTCCTCCGTTGTCTTTCAAAATAACTGTTATCGAAGCCACTCCGTTTGCCTGAGGATTCGGCGTAAAAAACAACACACCATCAGAGGTTAACGACGGCATATTTGAAAATAGCTCTGGCTTGTTTGTAGTTACTTCAAAATGAAGAAGCTGATTGCCTTCATCCCCATCGGCAAGATTGCTTGCCCAATGCACAACCTGACCGCCTGCATCCTCCAAAACAACTACATCGTCACCGGAAACAAAAGACGGTGCATTGTTGATCTTAATAATCCGGATATCAAAGGTTTGAACCGGGCTTTCGTCTTTTCCTCCCAATTCCGTTCCTCCGTCATCTTTAAGCTCCACACTCACTGGAATTGTCCCGTTCACCTGATTTTTCAATTCAAAAGTAAGAAGGCCCTCCGCCGTCAACTCAGGAAGGCTGGCAAACAGACTTGGATCCGGCACTGTCAGCTGAAAATTCAAATTCTGCTCCACCTCGTCCGGAGGCCCTGCGCTGATATGTGTCAGCCAGTTTTCGAACCGATGAGCTCCGGAGCTTTCTTCTATCAAAGCTTCGGACAGCATGCCAAAATCCGGAGCATCATTCACAGAACGTACTTCTATGCTGAACTGCTCGGAAGGCGACACATCAACTCCTCCCTCTTCCGTGCCTCCGTTATCTTTCAGAGCCAGCGTTAGCTGAACGATTCCGTTAAGATCGGCTTTAACCCTGAAACTCAGATCTCCCGTCACAGGATCCACCGCGGGCAGTTCATCAAAAAAACTGTCGTTAGAGGTGCTAACCATAAATTCCAGCTCTTGTCCGCTTTCATTTTCCGGACCGGAAGAAATACCCGCGGCCCAATCTGACTGCAAATAAGTTCCATGATCCTCATTCAGCAACACATTCCCTCCCGAAACAAAATTCGGTGCATCATTGACTGAAAGAATGGCAATCGTCAACCGTTCGGTATTCCCTGTATTTTGATTGCCGGCATTGGCCGCGCCGTCATCAATAATTGTAACCGATACGACTGCTTCACCAAACTGATCCGCTTTAGGCTGAAAACGAATCTCCCCTGCGGGCGACATTTCCGGCTGAATTTCGAATAATTCCGGTTTGTCAGTGCTGACCTCAAACCTGACTGACTGTGTAGACTCGTTGTCCGGACCAGGACTAATTTCTGTCGCCCACGGAACAACCTGCTCCTGCTCATCCTCCCGAACTGAGATGTCGCCGCCTTTCACAAATGCCGGAGCATCATTAACTGGCTCAATAAAAATATTTGCAACGGCAATATCTCCTCCCAAACCGCTCTCTTCATCTGTAATAGAAGCCTGAACGACAAAAGATCCGCTCCCAAAATAATTTTCAGCCGGCAAGAACTTAAAGCCTTGCATTACTTCAGAAAAAGCGACAAACTGGCTGTCAAAAAGTTGGCGACTTCCATCGAAAGTAAAAAGACGTCCGTTAGTGATCTGGCTTACGCGCAGAAAAGCCACCTCATCTCCGTCCACACCATTTCTGACAGGCACCAAACCCGCGGTATTCATTTGATCCTCCTTAGTCGTTGCATCAGATATTTGCGGCGTGTCCGCCACCGGACTAACCGAAACAACAGCTGTCACTTTTTCACCACCCAACCCGCTCGAATTGGCCGCCACAGACGCCTGAACCTGAAAAGACGCTTCACCGTAAAAATCCGGACTCGGCACAAATAAGAATCCTATCGAAGCCTGTTCATATTCCAGGAAAACATTCTCCTGCAAAGGGACTCCGGGCTGTGTTTTCAAGTAAAGCCTTCCTCCGAAAATATTTGAAATTTGAAAATGTGTCACTTCACTGCCGTCAACTTCATTCCGGCTTACTTCCAAACCGTCCACTGTAGGCATATCTTCCTCTGTTGCACTAGAACTTACAAAAGGCATATCAGCAACAGGCTGTACAACAACCTGCGCCTTCACTTTTTCAGAACTCTGTCCACCGCCACTGTTAATCAGGGATGACTGAATATAGAAATATGCTTCTCCGAAAAAATCAGGCGACGGCATAAAACGGAAACCCTGAGAAGCCGCCAAAATCGGCACAAATTCCCCATTCTGAACCTCCGTTACTCCGTCACTCCTGTATAACCTGCCGTTTGTGATTCCGGTAACCTTAATAAAATTCACCTCATTCCCATCTCCCGGATGCTTGTGCACTACGAGTCCTCCATAACTCATCTGATCTTCAAAAGTCAACGCCGGGCTAATCGACGGTGCATCTGCTTTTGCCAACACGGTAATACTGAAAGTCTTCACTGCCGACAAATCCATGCCGCCGTTTTCAACTCCCCCGTTGTCCCGCATTTGAATCTGCACAACCGAAGAACCAAACTGGTTTTCCTCTAATGTCATCAACAAAGTGCCTTCTATTGTTACATTAGGAAGATCCCTGAACAAAGAAGTATTGCTTGCATTCAGCAAAAATTCACTCACCTGCTGTTCAGTTTCGTTAAAAGCCCCGAAATCAACAGAAGTAACAAAACCTGGCAAAGAATTGAATTCCTCGTCTTCTTCCAGCAAAAACTCTGTTTTGGAAAGCTCAAAACTCGGCAGATCGTTAACGGAAAGTACATTGACCGAAAAAGCATTGCTGTCTGAAATATTTTGGCCGCCGTTTTCAGTTCCCCCCGAATCCATTAACCTGACCGTTACCCCGGAAGAGCCATTGTAATCAGACTTCAGCTGATAATTCAGTTCCCCGTTGAGGTCTATATCAGGCAAAACAGTAAAAAGACCGGGGTTATCGACAACAACCAAAAAATCTTCCACTTGCTGATTTTCATTTTCTCCCCAGTCAATGTTTTTGACAAAATTACTAACCGTTTGAAATAACTGATCCTCTAAAACGGTAAGTATTTCACTCTCGAGTTCAAAGCTGGGCTTGTCATTAACTTCATTCACCACAACGGTAAAAAACACTTCAGCCGAAGTATTGATTCCACCATTCTCCGTCCCTCCGTTATCTTTTAGCACAACTGAAAATACTGACTCTCCGCTCTGATTTGGCTGAAGGGCAAAAGACAAATCCCCCGCATTAGTGATAGAAGGAACTGATGCAAACAACAAATTATTTCCAGTGCTCACTTCAGATACAACAATTTCCTCAACTTGCTGCTCCGTTTCATATGCTCCTAGATCCATCTCAATAAGGAAATCAGCAAAGGTATAATTTCCATGATCTTCATTAAGCGTTATTGTTGCCGCGGCTAAGCTAAAGACAGGCCTGTCG
>JAKSBZ010000331.1 GCA_022360875.1 Cytophagales bacterium
ATGAAGCTGCAGGTGGTTGAGCCGCTGAACACGCTGTTCAAGGACGAAGTCCGCCGCGTGGGCAGATCGCTGGAGATTGACCCGAACATCCTGAACCGCCATCCGTTCCCGGGACCGGGGCTGGGCATCCGGATTTTGAGCGACGTAACCGCCGAGAAGGTGAAGGCGCTGCAGGAAGTGGATCACATATTCATCCAGGGGCTTAAGAACAGCGGGCTGTACGAAGACGTTTGGCAGGCCGGCGCCATGCTGCTGCCGGTGCAGTCGGTGGGCGTGATGGGCGACGAGCGCACCTACGAAAGCGTGGTGGCGCTGCGCGCGGTGAGCTCGGTGGACGGCATGACGGCAGACTGGATGCATTTGCCTTACGATTTCCTGGCCGACGTTTCCAACGAGATCATCAACCGGGTGAAAGGCGTGAACCGCGTGGTGTACGACATCAGCTCGAAGCCGCCTGCCACGATTGAATGGGAATAACACCGCGCGGCCAAGCAGCATTGAAAAACAGCAAACTGAAAAAATTAGAAAGCCGGGTTTAGTCCCGGTTTTTTTGACCAAAATTCATTCTGTTTGATTGGCTATAGTTCGTTATGATTTAGACCATTTCGTTAGATAAGGTCTTGACTCTTGCATATAAGAATAGTAGCCGAATGCGTAGCACTTCTCTGTTTATACAAAAATTGAAGCAGACTACAGCCCTTTAATTTACTACTCTATTGGCTATTATTTTTATACATTGTTACCGCCGGCTATTAATTCATCAGCGTATAATTTTTAATGTACATTTTCCAATCTACACCATACGGAATCTTAATATAATTACCACCAGGAGTAATTAAAATCTTAGTTGGATACCCTGATACTTCAAACAAGCCATTAGTCTTTTTATCAATCTCGCTAACGGGAAATGTATATTTGTTATCAGACATGAAATCCGATAAATTTTGAGAATTAACCGAAAAGGTATAAATCTTAAGATTTGAATTTTGAGACTCTTGATTAGCTAAATAGAATGATTGTAAATCTGGCAACTCCTTGCGACAAGGTCTGCACCAAGTTCCCCATACATCAATATATATCCAGCTGCCAGTTTTTTGAGAAAAATCGAGGTCTTCATTTTCAAATTTTATTGTAACATTCGGAACAGCTTTTCCTCTTTTATGAATGTAGTTTTCCCAGTATGTTTCAAACTCCCCCCCTACTTTACTTTTCACAAAATACTCTTGCAGGAATTTGATGATTTTTCTTGATGGTTTTGCAAAAGCCACTTCACTCATTAAATCCAAAGCTTCTTTTTCACGATTGGCATTTGAAAGATATTTAAAATATTTAGGTTTAAACCCAAACTCTTCTGTATTCTCATTTAATAGACTGGCATCATAGGCATACCCCCTTTTATTTAATCTATCATTCAGGTCAGGGCTATATTCTGAAGCTAGTCTCAGGTATTCTTCCTTATTGTTTATTTTTGAATAAAGACAGTCGTAATTGCAAGCTAAGATATATCTATTCCACGCCCGTTTTTCAGATTCCTCTTGATTTGTTGGAATATCAACAAGAAAAGAATAGGTCTCAATATTTCTAATACTTTTTCTTATCAGCTCTTCTGTAGTTTTATTATCAATCGAGTTTTTATTAACCAATTCCTTTATAATTAGAAGACAATATCTTTCTGTTCGGGCTTCATAGTTGGAGCTGTCCCCTAAAAGTGAATTTAGCTCTTTTGTAATTGATTCTAATTCCGGTTTGTCTTTTGAATTTACCGCTCTGCTCCATAGATAAATAGGCGCAATTATTCCATTTATTTCGTTATTATTTCTATTGTATAATTGCTTAAGATACTTTAAAGTATATTGGTTTGAATCGGCTTCAACATGCTGAGCTAAAGCATTGTGAATCCTATCAATAAACATCGGAGGATATAAGCGATATAATTCTACCGATGATTCTATAGCTTTGTCAGTTTCCCCATCATACCATAGTCCACTTAATGAGTTGCATAAGTCAAATGCTTTATCTGGAATTTGTGCGTAGACAGAGCTTACCAAAGTCAAGCAAATCAATAATGTCAAGATTTTTTTTTCCATAATCAATGTGATATTTATTTATATTTAGGATAGTTGTTTTAATTGGTGATAACACCCCAATAAACCAAATTCCATTTATTTTCTATATACTCGGCTTCTGGTTTGGGTTAAAAATTTAATCTTTCAATATAAATATTACACATAATCATCGCATTTCAAATTCATCCAAAGGTTTTTTAATATGATTAATTCCTGCTTCAGTTATATGGGTGTAAATTTCCGTCGTCCGACTCGAATAATGCCCTAGAAAATGTTGAATATAACGCAGGTTCATCCCATTTTCCAGCAAATGAGCCACATAACTATGCCGTAAAGTATGCGGCGTTC
>JAKSBZ010000332.1 GCA_022360875.1 Cytophagales bacterium
CGCTCTTCCAAATACCTTATGCACTGCGTGCCGAATGCCCGAAGATCTCCCCTGAGCCACTGCGCCCAAGGAAATACAAAACCCATTTTCGGACGGCTGACCACTTCATCAGGCAACAAACCACCCAAGCTATCCACCAACAACTGCTTCGGCCGGTGCGGGAATTTCCACTCGTCAGACAGAGACATCGCCAGCTCAACCAGACGGTGGTCCAGGAATGGCACCCGAAGCTCCAAACCGTGCGCCATGCTCATCTGGTCGGCATCGCGCAAAAGCACGTTTCGCATATACGTTTGTGTCTCCGCCTGCGTCAGCTGACTGAACAGCCCCGGTGAACCATCAAAAATGGCCTTAGTCTCTTCAATCACCCGGTTGGACGCACATTCATCTCCCAGCAGCTCTTCCAGCTGGCTTTCGATCATCAGCTGCCGGGCTTGCGCATACAGATGAGCCTCCGAAAAATGCGGAAGCCGCAACAAAGCCTGAAGCTTATCCGACTGAACGCCTTTCTTCCACACTCCAAGTCCTTTAGCCGCTTTTTCTCTAAGAAAAACAGGCAGCTCCCAAAACCATCGAAGCCTCTGCGCCTGCTTCATGCGTTTGAATACGGGATAGCCCGCAAAGAGCTCGTCGCCGCCCAGCCCCGTAAGCGCCATCGTGACACCCGCGCGCTTAATCGCTCCGGAAAGCACAAAACTGTTGATTCCATCGCCGCTCGGATGATCCATGGCCTGCAGCGCCTGCGGCAATAGCTCCAACAGTTCCTGCGGCCGAATCAATACCTCTTCATGAGCCGTTCCGAAAAGCCGAGCAACTTTTCGCGCATATCGGGCTTCGCTGAAAGCTTTCTCCTCAAAATTCACCGTAAAGCTCATCACCTGCCGGTCAGACGAACGCGCCATCGCTCCGACAATCGCACTTGAATCGATGCCCCCCGAAAGAAACGCGCCGAAAGGCACATCGGCTTGCATGCGCCTGTGCACGGAATCGTAAAAGAGCTCCTTAACCCCCTGTCTTGCCTCTTCTCTGCTAGATACGATCGAACGCGAAGAACTACTAATTAACCAGTACGCCTCTGTACTCCTCTTGCCCGAGCGCTCCCAAAACGTGTAAGAGGCAGGCGCATGCATTTTCACGCCCTCCACCATCGTCTCAGGCGCGTGAACAGTTTGATAGCGAAGGTAATCCGACAACTGCCGCCGGCACAAACGCTTCGGCACCTCGCCGGAAGCCAGCAGCGAACGAATTTCGGAACTGAACACCAGCTTTTCCTCGTCTTCAAAATAGTACAGCGGTTTAATGCCCATCCGGTCCCGGGCCAAAAATAGACGTTGCGCTTTCCGTTCCCAAATTGCAAAAGCAAACATGCCGTTCAGTTTCTCCAAACACCGCTCGGCCCATTGCACATAAGCCGCCAGCAAAACTTCCGAATCGGTCTGAGTGGAAAAAGGATATTCCTTCAGTTCCTCCCTGAGCTCCGGATAATTATAAATTTCGCCGTTAAAAACCATCACGTAACGTCCGCAGGCACTGTGCATCGGCTGCCGGCCTTCCTCAGAAAGATCGATGATCGACAAACGCCGGTGTCCCAGCGCCACGCACCCTTCCGCAAAGCACCCTTCCGCATCAGGCCCGCGATGCGACAACGCGCCGTTCATCTTCCGAACAACCTGACTCAGGTTTTCTTCCTCCCGTGCTTTTTTATAAAAAATTCCGTTGATTCCGCACATAAATAAGCTTACTTTGCCATACGATTTACACGATTTCTTCGCCTTTCTCCAGAATCTTTTCCAGCGTTTTTACCCACTTTGCAGGCGTTTGACTCATACCCAAAATATGGCTTGCCCTTCCCATTTCCCACAGATGCGCATCCGATTCCTGCATAAACCGTTTCAAAACCGCTTGCAGTCCTTTCAGACTGCCTGCCTTAAAAATAAATCCATTTTTCCCTTCTTCCAAAAACTGACTCGCCGCACCCACCTGATCCGAACAAAGCAAAGGAAAACCCGCCGAGGCAAACTCCTGCACCACCACGCCCCAGGGCTCGCTTCGGGAGGGCAAAACAAATATGCCCCCATGCTTTAAATAGTCTTCCATATCCTGCGGCTGCACAAAACCCGCATGCCCGATCCTCGGATGATTCGGCTTTTCGGCTTCCAGCTCGCCTGTTCCCAAGCACAATAATTCCCATTCAGGATCATCCAATAACATAAAAGCCCGCCAAAGCTCAGCCAATCCCTTTTCTTCTGCATAACGCCCAGCATACAGGAAGCGCTTCGGAAAAGGCTTTGCCTCACTCTTCCCTATAGAATGAAATTGCTGTCCAAACAAAGACGTATCCGCCGAATAGAAGCCAGTAAAAACTGCATTCTCATCAAAGCCCAAGCGATGCGCATATTCTCGCTGAGGAGCGCCTGTCACCCACATCATATCAAACCACTTCCTAACCGTCCATGGACTGGCCAAGCAAGCGATCCGCTGGCGCAAGATTCCCATCCAGGGCGTATCCATGGTTCCGATTACCGGCACGCGTCCTTTCCATTTCTTACACAAGGCCAAATAGCCCTTGTCTATCCATCCGCTTACCAAAATATGGTGAGGCTGCATCTCTTCCGCCAGATGCTCCAAAGATTCCTCTGCCATCCCGCTGCGGTCATAGCACCGAATCTTGTCCGACAGTCGAAACCGAAAGGGCGCTTCCGCATTCAGCGGCCAATGCACAACATGCAATTCGACA
>JAKSBZ010000323.1 GCA_022360875.1 Cytophagales bacterium
CTTTTTCAGAACATTTCCGGCGCCGCACGCCCCTTCAGCCACAATTCGCCTGAACTTCAAGGGCTTACTCGCTGCCTGCTCTTTTAACTTCCCGCGATGGCTTTCCGTACCTTTCGATTGTTTTTTATTCGGCGAATTTCAAACGCTCCGCTGCAGGCAAATCCGAATGCCCCCTCATCAAAAAAACTTCTCATGCAGACTCTGCCGACACTCTTTCAGCAAAAAGCGAATGCACTGTACGCTTGCGCTTTGGAAATTAAAAGAGGAAATGCCGAGTACTAAGTAATTATTTGTATTTTTGAAAGACAAGCATTTTTAACTGAAACCATTGCACATATGATAAACAATCCCCTTGAAAAAACCAGAAATTACATCGAAGAAAACAAAGACCGTTTTCTCAACGAGCTTTTCGACCTGCTCCGAATCCCTTCAGTAAGCGCCGACAGCAAATTCAAAAACGACGTGCAGCAAGCGGCAGGTTTTGTTAAAGAATCTCTGATAAAAGCCGGCGCTGACTTTGCCGAAATTTGCCAGACGGCAGGTCATCCGATTGTTTACGCAGAAAAAAACATCAGTCCTGAATTGCCGACCGTTTTGGTTTACGGACACTATGACGTGCAGCCCGCCGACCCGTACGAACTATGGGACAACGACCCGTTCAGTCCGGTAATCAAAAACGAACGCATTTACGCGCGCGGCGCCTGCGACGACAAAGGACAGGCCTACATGCACATCAAAGCGCTGGAAATCATGAACGATCAGGGGGGCGCTCCCTGCAACTTGAAATTTATGATTGAAGGAGAGGAAGAAGTAGGCTCTCCGAACCTGGCAATTTTTGTAAAAGAAAACACGGAAAAGCTGAAAGCTGACCTGGTGCTGATCTCTGACACAGGCATCATTTCGAACGAGCATCCTTCCATCACGGTGGGCTTGCGCGGACTCAGCTATGTGGAAGTAGAAGTTACCGGACCAAACCGCGATCTTCACTCAGGCATCTACGGCGGTGCGGTGGCCAACCCCATCAATGTGCTTTGCGACATGATTGCTTCGCTGCACGACGAAAACAAGCACATCACCGTGCCGGGATTTTACGACAAAGTGGCCGAACTGAACGCACAGGAGCGTGAAGCGCTGAACAAGGCCCCTTTTGATTTGGAACAGTACAAATCCGAACTCGACATTGACGATATACAGGGGGAAAAAGGCTTCACGACACTGGAAAGAACTGGCATACGCCCTTCGCTGGACGTAAACGGTATCTGGGGCGGATACATAGGTGAAGGCGCCAAAACAGTGCTGCCTTCGAAAGCCTATGCCAAAATCTCGATGCGCCTGGTGCCAAACCAGCTGAGCGGCGAGATTACCGAGCTTTTCCAGAAACATTTTGAATCCATCGCACCGGATTCAGTAAAAGTGAAAGTGACGCCGCACCACGGAGGAGAAGGCGTTGTCGTTCCGACTGATTCCGTTGGCTATCAAGCCGCCAGCCAGGCTTTCGAAGACGCCTGGGGCAAAGCGCCGATTCCTACACGCGATGGCGGCAGCATTCCGATTGTTGCCATGTTCCAGAAAGTGCTGGGACTCGACTCCATCCTTTTAGGCTTCGGACTGGACGAAGACGCTATTCACTCGCCAAACGAAAGCTACGGAGTATTCAATTACTTCAAAGGCATAGAAACCATCGTGCAATTCCACCATCGTTTTGCTGCACTGAAAAAATAAAAAACTAATTTACCTTGCAGAAGCGGCGATAAGCCGCTTCTCTTTTTTAAAATAAAAAAACAATTAAATATGAAAATAGCATTTCTTTAATTAGATTTAAGCAAGAAGTTTTCAATTATTTTTTAAAAAAGAGTTGCCCACCAAAACCGCAGCGGCTTTCGCTTAACCCTTACGAGAACTATGCGTATTCAAAGGGGTTGCCCTAAAGATTGCGCAGCCGCTCCCCGGAACAAAACCGCCACGCAAAAAAAACTTTGTGAATAAACAAAATACAAACAAATGAAACGAATACTATTCTTTGTGATGTTTTTGCTTGCCGGAGCTCTGAACCTCAAGGCACAGACTCAGGATCCGTCGCAGTGGAGCATCAGTGCAAACCCCGAAGCCGCAAGGGCCGGTGAAACTATCGAATTAGTTTTTAATGTGAAGATTGAACCTAAGTGGTATTTATATTCTTCGGACTTCGACCCGGAGCTTGGGCCGATGGTCACAGCTTTCAAATTCGAGTCCAACAACACCTGTGAACTAGTTGGGGAAGTCGTTCCGATTAACCCAAAGAAAAAATACGATGCCCTCTGGGGAGGCGAATACACTTATTTCAAGAAAGAGGGAAAATTCATTCAGAAAGTGAAAATTCTGAAAGACAAACCTGTAATCAAAGTGATCGTGACAGGACAGGTATGCTCGGACAACAACGAAAAGTGCATACCCTTCGAAAAAAAACTCTCACTCAGCCTAGCATCGAAGAAAAACAAAACCAAATAAATCTCTCCTGATAATCAGCTTAGCAAACACAAAAAATATGATTATCCTGGAAACTGCATCCGAGCAATAACAAACCATTATAAATTGATGAAACGGACACTATTCTACGTACTGCTTTTGCTTACGGGAGCGCTGAATCTTCAGGCGCAAATTCAAAACCCATCGCACTGGAGCTTCAGCACAGAACCCCAAACCGCAAAAGCCGGTGAAGAAGTCAAACTGATTTTTACAGCGAAGATTGAACCCAAATGGTATCTGTATTCTTCCGACTTCGACCCGGAACTGGGCCCGATGGTCACCACCTTCAAATTCGACCTGAACGACACCTACGAACTGATCGGGAAGGTTGTTCCAGTCAACCCGAAAAAAAAATACGACGATCTGTGGGGAGGCGAATACACCTATTTCAAGAAAGAAGGAAAATTCATTCAGAAAGTAAAAGTTCTGAAAGACAACCCTAAAATCAAAGGAATTGTAGAAGGGCAAGTCTGCTCGGATGAAAACGGCCAATGCATACCGTTTGAAAAAGACTTTGTTTTCAGCCTGAATGCAAAAGGGAAAAACCCGGCGCAAAGCCAGACAACTCCGTCAGTCGCAAAAACGGACGACGGAATTCCGGTAAAAGTCTACAGCAGAAGCGCAAAAGAAGAAAAACTTCTGGAGCCGGAAAAAAGCAAGCAGTCTTTGCTGCTGTTCTTCATCGCAGCCTTTCTGGCTGGCCTGACCGCGCTTTTTACGCCATGCGTATTCCCGATGATACCAATGACCGTCACTTTCTTTTCGAGCCAGTCAAAAAGCAGATCAGAAGCCATCAGCAAGGCATTGGTGTTCGGCTTGTCGATTATCGTGCTGTACACTGTTTCGGGCACACTGGTCGCCTCATTCTTAGGGCCTGAATTCAACAACTGGCTTAGCACTTCCTGGATACCCAACGTGCTCTTTTTTGCCATTTTCCTGATTTTCGCGCTTTCTTTCCTGGGACTCTTCGAAATCACGCTGCCAAGCAGCATTGTCAATAAAGTAGACAAAGAAGCCGACAAAGGAGGGTACTACGGAGCTTTGTTTATGGGATTCACCATTGTTTTGGTTTCCTTCTCATGCACCGGACCTATTGTGGGAAGCTTGCTAGTGGAATCGGCCCAGGGAGGAATCAAACTGAAGCCTATCATCGGAATGCTGGGATTCGGAGCGGCTTTCGCCATCCCGTTTACGCTATTTGCCATTTTCCCCGAATGGCTCAACAATTTGCCTAAGTCGGGCGGATGGCTGAACTCGGTAAAAGTCACGCTGGGATTTGTTGAACTAGCTCTCGGATTCAAATTTTTGTCGGTAGCCGACCAGGCTTATCACTGGGGCCTCCTCGACAGAGATGTTTATCTTGCCATCTGGATTGCGATTTTCGCCATACTGGGGCTTTATTTCCTGGGAAAAATTATGCTGCCCCACGACTCCAAAACCGAGAAGCTTTCTGTATTCCGGGTGCTAATGGCGACAATCACCTTCACCTTTGTCATCTACCTTATCCCAGGTCTTTGGGGCGCTCCGCTTAAAGCGCTGTCAGGTTACCTGCCGCCTATGGCCACGCACGATTTCGATTTGCTTGGCGCAATAAAATACAAAAACAATACGGCGCAGGAAACTGAAATAAAAGGCTGTGAAGAAGCGAAGTACGCTGATTTTCTGCATTTGCCGTACGGAATTCAGGGATACTTCGATCTTGACCAAGCCATCGAATGCTCTAAAGCGCAGAATAAACCAATATTTCTGGACTTCACCGGCCACGGCTGCGTAAACTGCCGCGAAATGGAAGCCCGCGTATGGTCCGACCCCGAAGTGCTGAAAATACTAAAGAACGAGTATGTCGTTCTTGCTTTGTACGTTGACGACAAAACCGAACTTCCGCAAAACCAGTGGTACCGCTCGAGCTATGACAATAAAATAAAGAAAACAATAGGCAAGCAAAATGCGGATTACCAAATCGGAAAGTATAAAAACAACGCGCAGCCCTACTACTGTCTGCTCAATTCAGACGGCGAACTTATGGTCAAGCCCAAAGCTTACGACCTGAATGCATCGAACTTTGTGAAATTTCTTAAAAAAGGAATAAAAGAATACAAAGAGAATCTCTGAGAAGAATTTCTGTAAACATCATACTGAACAATAAAAAAAGCCGCTTCCTGTGGCTTTTTTTATCTTATTCATTCCCTCTCTGGCTAAGCAACCCGCAGTTAAACGCTCAAACCTTATCATTCCATTCAACCCTGCTGTCACGCAGCTTTTCAGAAAGCAGGTGCAAGCAATTTTTCCATACCCTTTTTCTCCTGAATCTGGCATGCTTATTTATGAAATTAACCCGACACGAAGAAACTTCTTTTTCAGGTTAAACCAACTACATATCATATGAAACCAGTCACTATTATTTCAGGAGCTGCCGGAGGCATGGGAATCTCTGTAACAAAAAAATTCATCGCTGAAGGGCATTGTGTAATTGCCCTCACCCAGGAAGGCATTCCTGAGCAAGAACAACAATTGCTGGAAATTTGCGGCTACCCGGATTCGCTCCTGACTTTGCCCATGAACCTGCTTTCGGAATCCTCCGTAAAAGCCTGCACTGCCCGCATTGGCGCCGACCACAAATCCGTAGACAATGTGGTAATGATAGTAGGAGGATATGCCGGGGGCGCGCTCGAAGAGACCGACGAAAGCCAGATTGACAAAATGGTGAACCTTAATTTTAAATCCTGTTTTTTTCTGGCCAAACACTGCTTTGAGCTCATGAAAAAAGCTAAAAGCGGACACATGGTTTTTATTGGCTCCAAAGTGTCTGTCGAAATAAATGAAGCTTTTCCGCACTTAGCCTATTCGCTTTCCAAAGGAATGGTAATGAACTTTGCTGAAATACTGAATGAATACGGAAAACCTTATAACGTGCGCTGCTCTGCGGTGATTCCAAGTGTAATAGACACTAAAGCAAACCGGAAAAGCATGCCCGAAGCCGACTATTCGCAATGGGTCACCCCCGAACAAATTGCCGATGTGATATATTTTGCCTGCAGCAAACAAGCTGACATTCTAGACATGTCTGTGTACAAAACCTACGGAGGCGTCCGCTAACCATTGCTTCTTTCAGCTGTTTTCTTCACGCTCAGCGGGCGTACCCCATTGAGCTGAATATTAGGATTTCACCTAAAGATGCCAATGAGCCTGATTACTCATTTTCGCACTTATGAAAATTCCCGCTGTACAAAAAAAAGCGGCGCTCATGCGCTCTTAAAACAAAGCCCTCCGCCTGTAAGGCTTTCGAATGCTCCGATTCAAACACTAATGAATGCTTCCCTTTTTAAAAAGCTTTATAAGAGCCAAAATAAAGACAATGTATTTTACCTAAAAATTAATGACGAACTGAGGGTTTACGAAAACCACCGATTTATATTAAAAAACATCATAGAACAAAGACCTTTTGAAGGGAGCAAAAAGACAGCATTAGAATCGCGAATAGCTCTTCAGGAAAGCCAAGAACGGCTCAGAAGCCTTGATTATTCCGGCACGCCGGATGAAAAAAAAGAGGCAGTCGCTCAAGTCGTACTCAAAGAAAGGTTTTGTAAATCCCTGCAAAAAAAATTTGACCTTGATCTGAAGGAATTTAAAATTCACTTATACTCCTGCTTTGCCGTCCTGCACCGGCTGCGCAAAATTATTCACAACTGGGACAGAGCCGAACCTGTTCTGGCTGGAAACGATCCAAAAAGCGCCCGCCACCGCAAAGGGCGACTGCCGGAAGATTTCGCCCTGAAAATCCGCTTGTTAAACGAAATTGACGAAGAACACCAAGAACTCATCGAAGTACTGGCACGTCACGGTTTTCCGCTTTGGATGCCTTCCGAAGAAGAAAACCAAATCGGAAAAGAAGCCGATAAACACACTCAACTGGTATGGGAAAAACTGCTGATGGATAAATTCATCACAATTGCCGAACCTAAGGAGTTTATCACTCTTGTTGAAGTTAATGTGAGAGAAAGAAAACTCTCCGTGGACATGCCTTTGCCCGTAAGACCCCCAACAGTTGAATCGGAAAAATCAGATCTGCCCAGCCCTATTTCCAAAGCTCCGGAAACTGAGCTTAAAGACAGCCCAAGGGAAGCTAGCATTGAAATGGCGACAATTCGAAAAAAAAGAGTGCAAAAGGCAAAAGAAGCTCCCGAATATTCAGAAAGAGTTGGCGATTTTCCCATTTCCATATATGACGAATACCGGGAACAGGGCATGCAGCCTTGGGAAATCGACTCAGTGTATCAGGATTTATTCATTAACGAAGGTGAAGAGCTTCGCCTTATCTATCACAAAAAAAGGCCAAAACACCGGAGAAAAAAAGCCATCCTGGCTTCTGGCCCAACTTCAAAATGGACTGGAGCAGCTGCCTTCCTTCCTGCCCTGCCTGAAGAATCAGCTGACTATCAAGCTTCCGAAAAATCTTCTGATTCCGATGAAGATCTGCCAACAACGCTCACAAAAAAAGAGCTTCACCGGGCCTGGTTTAGAAAAAAAGTGCTTTCCCTTTATGCTCAATTGCTTGCCCTTCCCACAGGGCAGGATCTGCTATCCAAGCTCATTGTTCCGGCCAGTGATTCCGAACGCGATGCCTACCAAAGAGAATTTGTAAGCAAACCATATTTCTGCCGACTTCCTCCTACCTGGAGAGAATTAATGAAAGGCGAAGGAGTGGAAGAAGAAATTAGTCAGGAGAAAATAGACAGGCTTTTTGAAGATACAGGAATACTGCTGCAGCCTATAGACAATCCTTTTAAACAAAATTATTTTGATCCCTCCAAAGTAAGTTATCATCTTAAATACACGCCCGACGCATTCAGACATTCAAAAGAAAGCGCGGCACCACATGGAAAATCCATCGCTGGTTTTCCCTACGGCCTGGGACATGAACACTACCTTTCCAAAGTTTCACCGGACGAATATGAACAAAACACGCCGAACCAAGAAGAAGAATATTCATTGGCCCCGCCTGTGCTTCACTTCGCGAACCTACTCTCCAGCGCCGGGCGAGCCTCTAAAGGCATATACCTAGGTATCAACCAAAAGGCCTACAACCTTCAGCATGTAGAAAATCCACTGCGCAAAGAAATGGGACTCAAAAAAAAGCACGGTCTTTCCTACGAATTGCCAGAAATAAAAACAGCAACACTGGAGGCCTCCTTTAGATGGTATTGCCGGGGAACAGAAAATTTCGAAAATCTGGAATTCACAGAAAAAGAGCCTGGCATTCAGACAAAAAGGCACACAGGAATGCAATAGGATCTGCTGAATGCTTTTCTTTCAAAAACAAAATTCTAAAAATAGTAAAGTGTCAGGAACTACTCTCAGACCTGCGGCCAAGCTTTCAGGACTTGTCCCGGCTGGCAATAAAGGAAAAACACCTGTTTATTTTTGCACAGGTACTTATGTACCTAAAATACCTGAAGCCCTTCTTTCTTGAAAACTAGTAGTATCATAATTGACACTGTTTTTCTACATCAAAAACTTATAGAATTATGGCATCAATAAAACGGTTTTCGATTTGGGGGATATTACTGGTTTTTATATTCCTTTTTCAGACCTGCGGCAACGACGACGACGAAATCAAAGAAACGCCTGACTGGGCTACGGAAGTGGCCGGTGTTTATTTGGGCGAACTCAATATTACTGACTTAACTTCCGGCGGCAACCAATCACTGGCCGGCACGCTTCCATTCGAACGGATGGATAAAAATCTTCTGGAATTCAATATAGAGGACGAGTACGTTTCGCGGATTTCAATAACATCCTCCTTTACCCACAACGATGTCGAAATACTGGAGCTTAACTTCGCTGACACCGTCTTCACAATTCAAGGATCTAACGGACCGCTGAGAATCGACGTGCAAGGATACCCCCGAGCTCTGTACGGTAATATTATTGACGGCGCCTTCAACAAGTCAACCAAAGAACTGGAAATACAATATATCTTAACTGACCGATCTGACACGCTTGTCTATAATTTCAAAGGAACTATGCAAAGCAGCCCAACTACGGCACCAGCCAGACTTAATACCATATCAAAACCCAAAAACAGCTTTTTAAAGTCTCCTTAAGAAATATTACCCCACTGCAAACCGCTTTTTTTATCCTTTTGCATAAACTGCCGAACAGGCAACAAGACCTCATGGCTCAGCGTGGGGTCTTTTTTTAGAATATTACCGGCAAGAGTGCGGGCCGACTTCAATATTTCCTGATCCTGGGCAAGATCTGCGACTTTCAAGTCCAGCACCCCGCTTTGCCTGGTGCCGCTTACATCCCCCGGGCCCCGAAGTTTCAAATCCGTATCGGCAATCTCGAAGCCGTTGTTCGTGCGCACCATCGTTTCCATGCGTATCTTGCCTTCTTTGCTGAGTTTGTCGCTGGTAACCAGCAGACAATAGGACTGCTCAGATCCTCTGCCCACACGCCCTCTGAGCTGATGAAGCTGGGCCAGTCCAAAACGCTCGGCATTTTCGATTATCATCACAGAAGCATTCGGCACATTCACGCCCACTTCGATCACCGTGGTTGCTACCATTATCTTTGTTTCGCCCTTGGCAAACCGCATCATCTCATAATCCTTAGCCTCAGGCTTCATCTTTCCATGCACGATGCTTATAGGATATTCCGGAAAAGCCCGGCAGGCGCTTTCGTAACCGTCCATCAGATCTTTTAGTCCCAGCTTTTCATTCTCGTCAATCAGCGGATAAACAATATACACCTGGCGGCCTTTTTCTATTTCCCTTCTAACAAAACTGTTAATCTTCAGGCGGTGAGCATCGTAAAGATGGCTAGTCTGAATCGGCTTGCGCCCGGCGGGGAGTTCATCAATAACAGATACATCTAAGTCGCCATAAAGCGTCATTGCCAAGGTCCTCGGAATGGGTGTGGCCGTCATCACCAGCATATGCGGATAAAAATCCCTGTTTTTTGTCCACAATCGGGCACGCTGCGCCACGCCAAACCGGTGCTGTTCGTCAATAACCGCCAGCCCCAAACTCTGAAATTGAACGGTGTCTTCCAGCAAAGCATGTGTTCCGACCAATATATCAAGCTCGCCAGACTGCAGGTCTTGGTGTATCTTCTCCCGCGCCTTTTTCCGGGTAGAACCAGTAAGAAGCGCCATGCTCAAATTCATTTTCCCGGTAAATTCCTCAAGTCCCTTTAAATGCTGAATAGCCAGTATCTCCGTCGGCGCCATTAAGGCCGCCTGCTTTCCGGCATTCACCGCCAGCAACATGCATATAAACGCAACTATTGTTTTTCCGCTTCCCACATCGCCCTGCACCAGACGATTCATCTGCTTGCCACGCCGCATATCATCATACACTTCCCGGATTACTTTCTTCTGCGCGCCCGTAAGATCAAAGGGCAAATGCCTGTTGTAAAACTCGGTAAGCAATTCCGTACGGCTGCACACAATTCCCGGGTGGGCCTCCTGCCGGCAAATCTTATTCTGAATAAGTTTGAGTTGAATAAAAAACAGCTCCTCGAACTTCAAGCGGGTTTTTGCGGCCTGCAGCCACTCGAGCGATTTCGGGAAATGAATCTGATAAAACGCTTCCCTTCTCCCAATCAGCTTGTATCTTTCTCTAATAAAATCCGGGAGGTTCTCGGGAATATGAGGCAAAGTTTTTTTAAGCACGCGGTGCATTGCCTTGCTCAGCGCTTTGCTGTCCAGGTACCCGTTCTTCATGCGCTCTGTGGTCTGATAAACCGGCTGCAGCGATGGCGCACCCTCCTTCTTTGCATCCGCCTCGTCTATCTCAGGGTGTGAAATACTGAATTTCCCGTTAAAAACACTGGGCTTCCCGAAAACCACATATGCAGGTCCCTGAGCCAGCCGCTGCTTCATCCATTTCACCCCTTTGAACCATACCAGCTCAATCGTTCCGGTTCCGTCCTCAAACTGCCCCACCAAGCGCTGTTTCTTGTCTTCTCCCACCACTTCCAAACGCCGAAACTTGCCTTTCAGCTGAATATACGGCATTCCCGCGTGAAGCTGTGAGATTTGATGAAACTGAGTCCGGTCTTCGTGCCGGAAGGGAAAATACTGCAACAACTCGCTGTAGGTGAAAATCCCCAGCTCTTTGTTAAGGAGGGAAACCTTTCTGGGACCAAAGCCTTCCAGGTATTCAATTTTTGCGTCCAGAACTGCATGCATAGCCTTTGCGAAACCGTCTGATTACTTCCGGGATGTACGAGGAGTTATCCATTCCGTGGTATTGAGCATCTGAAGAATATCTTCTTTCATGTAACGGATAACGGGGGCCAGCGAGTCGTTTTTCAAGGCTGTTTTAAAATACAATGCACCCCTCAGATAATTTCTCGACGAATCGGTGATAAAAAACTGAAGCTGCGAAGGCACCTCGCCCTCAACTTCCAGAAGTGTCGCCGTCTTCCCGGACGGCGTCTTTATGACGGCCTCCTCAATTCCGGTCGCCTTAATCTGGTGCCTGGACGTAAGCGTATAAGCATCTTTCACAAGCTCGCGCAAAAATTTTCTGTTGTTGTTCAACTCATAGTAGGTCAGCTCAACGCTGCAGTCGTATGCCGGATACACAATGCGCGACCAGTATTTTTCATCAAAAGAAGAGCTGTCATCTCTCAACACAGCATAATCGGACATCTGAAACTGGTATGGAAGCGTGTCAGGCGACAAATGATAAGCGTGCGGAGGCATATCAATGCGGTTATATCCCTTAGGCTTAGGGATATAATTTTTTTTCACGCACGAACACAACAGCGCCAAAACAAGCCCCGAATATAGTATAGCTTTTAATTTCATCTGTTCTAAATGGCTTTCAAAGACTAAAAGCAACTTCAAAATCTATCAGCGCTCCCTATGCAAGGATACAGACTATCATTGAAGTTCCATTCATTTTTCTAAAAAAAACTTCCGAAAGATATTAAAAAAGGTTGGAAAAAAACCAGTCGGTTTCTAAGGTTTGACCTGCACCCGCACTTTCTTGATCCGTTTCTTGTCGGCTACCACAACAGTAAAGACCATGTCTTTGTAGAAAATCTGCATGCCTGTAGAAGGCATGTTGTGGTTGAGCTCCAGCAGCAATCCGCCCAGCGATTCACTCTCTCCTTTTACTTGCTCGAAATCCGAAATGTCGCGGCCCAGCACTTTGCAAAAATCATTGATGGAAATTTTTGCCTCAAACACATAAGTATGCTCATCAATCTGATTGTAGCCAACATCTTCCGGAACATCAAACTCATCATTAATCTCCCCTACGATTTCCTCAATGATATCTTCCAAAGTTATCAAGCCAGCCGTCCCGCCATACTCGTCAACCACAATAGCCAAATGCACACGCTTGTTTTGAAATTCTTTAAGAAGGCTGTCAATTTTTTTGCTTTCAGGAACGTAATACCCTTTGCGCAATAAGGATTTCCAATCATAATCTTCCTTATCAGAAATGTGGGGCAACAAGTCCTTGGCATACAGAATGCCGTCAATTCTATCTATTGTCTCTGAATATATCGGAATACGCGAATAATTGCATTTGCTTACTTCTTTAAGAAGCTGCCCGAAGTCCATATCAGATTCAAAAGCGGTTATGTCATGGCGCGAACGCATAACTTGCTTGACCGTCAGGGTTCCGAAATTAACTATGCCTTTCAGAATTTCCTGTTCTTCCTGCGTACTGTCTTTAGAAGTAATGTCCAGCGCATAGTTCAGCTCATCAATAGACACCTCGTAGCCCTTCTTCTCCACGCGCTTCTCAATCACGTTGCTCAGGCTCATCAGCACCCACGACAAGGGCGAAAATATTGAAGAGGCAAAAGCCAAAGGATGTCCCATCAGCCTGGCAAAACCCATACTGTTCTTTAACGCGTAGTTTTTTGGAATAACCTCGCCGAAAAACAAAATGGCAAAAGTAACAATCCCCGAAAGCGTTGCCACAAAAATTCCCTGTGGATTCTTGGTGCCGGTCAGCTTCCACGTAATAATCGTCGAAAGACTGATTATGGCAATATTCACGAAGTTATTGAAAATAAGAATTGTAGCAAGCAGTTTCTTAGGATGCGACAGCAGCTGGCACACCTGGCGATCTTTGGCAATCTCCGACTGCCGGCACTGGTCAATTTGATCGGAGGTCAGCGAAAAAAAGGCCACCTCAGAACCTGACACTAAAAAAGACAAAGACAAAAGCAACAAAAAAACTAAGCTGTTCGCCGAATAAAAAATCCAATCTGATTGAATGATGGCTGAGAAAAAGAACTGCTCGGGTAAAGGATCGTCTACTGCTAACTCCAAAATCTTCGAAATAGGTGAAACATCAGAAACAGCTGAATGCTGCAAAACTCAAGTTTTGAAATTCTCGGAAAGGAAACAAATATTTTTGCTTATTATTATTCTTCCAAAGAAAAAGAGCACCTATCATACTGCAGACCAGGTGCTTCTAATTCGTTAAAACGGAAGATCGTCAGCTTCGCCCTGAGATGACAATTCGGAAGCTGGCTCTTCAACAGCTGAAGGAGGATTAGGAATTCTGCCAGCCGGCTCTCCCATAGGCGGTGTCGAAGCCGTTTGACCGCGCTGTGCATTTTCCTTGCGCGGACCTCCCAGCATTGTCATATTCTGCGCCACTACTTCTGTAATATACCGGGTTTGGCCCTGCTGATCCTGGTAATTGCGCGTAGCAAGCTTTCCTTCGATATACACTTGGCTTCCCTTCGTCAGGTACTTGTTGGCAATTTCGGCCAGTCCACGCCAGAGAGTTACGGAATGCCATTCGGTCGCATCTTTTCTTTCACCCGAGGCACGGTCCACATAACTTTCCGTTGTCGCGATTCGAATCGTGCAAACCGCCGACCCGTTTTCCAAATACCGGATCTCGGGATCTCTTCCCAGATTTCCGATTAAAATCACTTTGTTTACGCCGTTCATAGTTTGTTTTATTTTTACTGGATTACAGAATATACTATTATTTTTCTTTCTTAGCAAATGGTTTTCAGAGCCGCCTGATCAATTTTCCACAAACACTTCCTGCTCACTCAGCTGGTTTTGAAAATAATTGCCGATAAGTACAGGTTTGGGCAGACCGTGAATTTGTTCTTCGTCAAAAGCCTCCAATTCATTTTCAGCAAAAATACGCCGCAAGCTTTCCGAACAGCCGTTCAGCTTTACCGTGCAAAACACCGCAAATAAACGCTGATGGCTCAAAACATGTTTCAGTTCAGCAGATTCCTGTCCCAGCACGCCGCCTTCCTCCTCCATTACATGGCGCAACAACGGATCCTCAAGCTCGTTCCAAGACGTCCGTCCGGATGTTTCCACGCAGTAGAATTCATAAAGACCTTGCCAAATGCCTTTTCCGGATCGCTTCTTTAAAAACCGCTGCTCGCCCGCCTGAAAAATGATGTAGTGCAGATAACGGTCCGTTACTTTTGTCTTTTTACCCTTGACCGGCAAGTGGCCCTGCGCCTTGTTTCGGAATGCATAGCACTCATTCAGAAACGGGCAATCGCCGCATCTCGGATTTTTATGAGTGCACCATGTAGCGCCAAACTCCATTAGCGCCTGATTGAACAGAGCCGGATCCCGCGGATGCATCAATTTCTTGGCCCAATCGAAAAACACGCGGAAACTCTTGCCCTGGGCAATATCGTTCTTTATCCCAAAAACTCTTGAGAGCACCCGAAAAGCGTTCCCGTCGATAGCAGGCACAGCCTTTCCGAAAGCAAAAGAAACAATGGCCGCTGCCGTGTACCTGCCGATTCCCGGCAGCTTTTGCAGCTCACTATAGCTGGACGGGAACTCTCCGTGGTATTCTCTGACGATCTTCCGGGCACAAGCCAACAGATTCCTACCCCGCGAGTAGTATCCAAGCCCCTGCCACAATCGAAGCACTTGCTCCTCGGTAGCTTCGGCCAAGTCATTGACACTGGGAAAAACCTCTATAAACCTCTGATAGTAAGGAAGTCCCTGCGCTACCCGGGTTTGCTGCAGAATGATTTCTGACAGCCAGATTCTGTATGCAGACTTAGTTTCTCGCCAAGGAAGGTTGCGTTTGTTTTCTCCGTACCATTTTTCTATCTTCAAAGAAAAAAAATCTGTCTCCGCACTAGCGAGGTGTTGAATTTGTTTGTGTTCTCTCAATGATTAATGACGGTTTTTTTTTTAAAATTGAAATGCGTAAGTTATTTTTGTGCCCTCAAAAATAGTTGGTTACTAGAATTTTAAGAATTTTTACACCTAAATATTTATAAACGTGACAAAAGCGGAGGTAATTACGCAAATTGCGGATAAAACGGGAATCGATAAAGCGGACGTTCAAGAAACGGTCGAAGCTTTCTTCAATGTAGTGAAGGATTCTATGGCTGATGGACACAACATTTACGTGAGAGGGTTTGGCAGTTTTATCAATAAGAAGCGTGCTAGGAAAGTAGCTAGAAATATTTCCAAAAACACGGCAATTGTTATTGATGAACACTACGTGCCTGCATTCAAACCTTCAAAAGTTTTTGTTGAGAAGATAAAGGACACGGTTCACTGCTAATCGAAAAACGATTGTTCTAAAATGGATTTTCAATGAGTAGGAATAAGGTAAAGCTTTGGGGAATCGGATTGGCGATGGTTTTGGTCATTAGTCTATTGCCCAAATATGTTGTTCAGAACGACCCGCAGCCCCTTGAAGAAAAAACTGCTTCTGAAAAAGTGTCCGACCGGGAAACAACACCCTCTGCGCCTGGACATCACAGTCTGATCCCGGAACAGGAACTGGCTGTGATTGAAAACTTAAAGAAGCAGTACGAAAATTCGCAAAATCCAAATGAAAAGCTTAAATTTGCGGATTCGTTGTTCAATCTTTACCGAAAGCACAGCGAATTCCACCAGGCCGCGCGGTTTGCCGAACTAAGGATGCCAACACCTGCGGAACTGGAAGATCTGCTGGCCGCGGGCAACGCTTACTATCAGGCGTTCTCGACAGCCTTCAGCGCCCAGCAGGCTCATGAAGCCGGCGCAAAAGCGCGCCAGTATTTTGAAAAAGCGCTGGAACAAGCTCCCGACTCGCTGGGGGCGAAAGCCAGACTGGCCATGACCTATACGGTTTCGGATCAACCTATGCAAGCGGCGCTGAAACTCCGTGAGGTTCTGCAAGCAGACTCCGAACACCCGGAAGCGCTTTACAATATGGGAATGCTGTCCGTTCAGTCCGGAAAGTACAATAACGGCATTGAACGGTTCAGCAAGTTGGTATCACTGCAACCGGCCCACTTGCAGGCCCGGTATTTTCTGGGAGTTTGCTACTTTGAAAGCGGAAAAAAACAACTGGCCAAAAAGCAGTTTGAGCTTGTAAAAAACATGAGTGCTGATCCTGTCGTTCAAAAAGAAGCGGATAAGTATCTCAGAAAAATTTAAAATAAATAGTTGTAACATTTAAAAAAGCAGAGTTATGCCTTGCGGAAAAAAAAGAAAAAGACATAAGATTTCTACTCATAAAAGAAAGAAACGTCTTAGAAAAAACAGACACAAGAAGAAGTAATTTAACTTCTTCGTAATTGAAGAAAATCTTCAGGCTGGGCAAACGTGTTCAGCCTCTATTTTATTTATTAGGTAATCTACCGGATTATCATTAATATATTAGAGAGTTTTGAGTAACGAACTAATTATCAATGGTTCTCCCAACGATTGTCGAATTGCTCTTTTAAAAGACAAGCAGCTTGTCGAATTCCACCAGCAGGAGGAAAGAAGCAAGTTTCAGGTAGGAGATGTATACCTGGGCACGGTTCGCAAAATTGTGCAGGGGCTCAATGCAGCTTTTATCGATATTGGGTACGAGAAAGACGCCTTTTTGCACTACCTGGACCTCGGTCCTCAGGTGCAGTCGCTAAATAAGTACACGAAAATGGCAATGACCAAAAAAAACGTGTCTTATAAGCTGGCCAATTTCAAATCCGAACCCGACATCAACAAACTTGGCAAAATAAACCAAGTGCTTGCCAAAGGGCAACAAATCCTCGTCCAGGTTGTCAAAGAACCTATATCGACCAAAGGTCCTCGACTTTCGTGTGAACTTTCTGTAGCCGGCCGTTACCTGGTGCTGGTTCCGTTTTCCAACACGGTGAGCATTTCCAAGAAAATCACCAGCAAGGATGAACGAAAAAGGCTTAACCGACTCATTACTTCTATCAAACCCGAAAATTTCGGAGTAATTATCCGCACTGTAGCGGGTGGAAAAGAAGTTGCCGAACTCGATCGCGATCTGCGCGATCTGCTAAGCAAGTGGGAAAAAGGAATCAAGGCACTGCGTACTGCCAAGCCGAAAGAGAAAGTTATTGGAGAAATGGGAAGGGCTTCATCGATCCTTCGGGACGTGTTAAGCGAATCCTTCGACGCAATTCATGCGGACGATCCTGACACTTATGAGGAGATAAACTCCTACATAAAAACGATCGCTCCCGAGAAAGAAAAAATCGTCAAGCATTACACCGGTAAAGCTAAGATCTTTGAAAATTTTGGCATCGAGAAGCAGCTCAAGGCCTCCTTTGGCCAGTCCGTAACGCTGCGCAACGGCGGTTATCTGATCATCGAGCATACGGAAGCCCTACACGTCATCGATGTAAACAGTGGCAACAAGTCCAACGCCGAAGACAATCAGGAAACCACCGCGCTAAAAGTAAACCTCGACGCCGCGCAAGAAGTTGCTCGCCAGCTGCGTCTCCGCGACATGGGAGGCATCATCATCATCGATTTCATCGATATGAAGGCCCCGGAGAACAAGCGCATGCTTTTCGAGCGAATGAAAGAGGAGATGAAAAACGATCGCTCCAAATTCACGATCTTACCGCTTACCAAATTTGGCTTGATGCAGATCACCCGGCAACGAGTAAGACCGGAGCTCAACATCAAAACCAAGGAGAAGTGTCCGACATGCAACGGAACCGGAAAAATTCAGGCTTCCATTACGGTCACTGATCAATTGGAGAGAGATTTAGATTACATTCTGGCAAAGCAGAATGAGAAAAACATTGTGATTTCGCTGCATCCGTTTTTGCACGCCTATTATACCAAAGGGTTCATTTCCCGGCGCGTGCAATGGTTTTTGAAATACCTTAAGTGGGTACGGCTCGAAATTGATTCGTCGCTGCCGATTACCGAATTCAGGTTTCATTCCAAATACGGCGACGAGATAGAAATTAACTCTTAAGAAAAAAACCCGTTCAGCTGAGCGGGTTTTTTTTAATCGAAATTCAAAAACGACAAATCCCTCAGGTTTTGTCTAGCAACGCAAATTAAAACCGGCTTTATGGCGAAGCCGATACCCCTCCCGATGGACTTTCATCTGCTGAAAAAGTATTGAAAACTTGCCTTAATTCGTCAAGTGCCGGCATATCACCCTCTTTCCTTTCCCCGAGCTTGCGCAACGCATATTCCGAAAACTGCTTTTTCCGGCTTTCAGTCAAACCGATTGCAAAATGAAGAATAGCAAGCGCCTCCTCAAACCTCGGCTCTATGTTCGCCATATGGCCCGCCCAGTATTGCTCCCGCCTTCTAAACTCCTCATCCAGAAGCTCAACAGAAATAGTAGCACTCCCCTTGGAACTTACAAGCATATTTTCTTCAGGTATCGCATCCCAAATTTTCTTAACTTCCTGCGACAAAAGCTGACAAAACATTTTTAATACTTCCACTCCACACACATGAAATACAGCAAATAAAATCATTTGTGTATAGTCCACCAATTCGGTGATTTTCAGTTCGGTCAGCTGGATACTTGCAGAAGTATATGACAGTTTAAAACAAAAATTGAAAGCCAACACATCGGTAGAATTTTTAAAATTTATGTAAAAAGTCTCCGGCAGGAAACGTACCAGCTCCAACTGATTAACTCTAGGAATAATCAGGCTTTCGGCCCGGTCCAGAAGCGGTTGCAGAGACGGCAAATGCCCCCCCGGCCGCGATAAGCACGCTTCGGCTCTTAGCCGGGAAGAGTATCGCTCCCACTCAGCCTTGTCAGTTGTATAGCGGTCAACTATCGACATAATCACCGTTTCAGACATCCGGCTTTCAAATAGCTTTTGCATATCATGAACCCTTTTTCGAAGTTCCTCAGACAAATCCGAATATTTCTTTCCCCCCATCTCTTCTCTAATGTCCAAAAACTTGAACTGCTCCTCCAAGTAATGTTCATTAAGCATTTGCGCTCCCTCCTCCGCTTTTACTTTACTCATGCTTCCCTTTCTTTTTCGCTTTTTCTTATGCAAAGCCTTTGCTTTTTCCTCGGCCTCTTCCGCAATTGAAGCCGTTTGTTTTGCTTCCGCTTGTGATTCTGCCGCAGGCAGTTCAAGCACTTCAGCGAGAGGGACTGGCGCCGGCAACTCTGCTTTTTCAGAGGAACTTTCTCCTACAGAAAAAGACCTTTTTCTGAATGCTGGTTCTCCGGCATCCGCTTCGCCGGAAGGAAGCATCGAACGCGACAAATCTTCAGATAACTGCCGGGAAAGCTTTTTCCTTTTCTTTTTTCTTTCTGACAATTCTTTTCCAAAAACCAGTTCACCTTCTTTCAGCCCCACAGAATCCGGTTCCAACTGAAGGCTCGACATCATTCGACTCAGTTCAAACTCTCCAGAAAGCCTGGGGCCTCCCACTTTAAGTCCCAATCCGGCTTTTCGCAGCCAGGCATTTGCCTCAGGAACAATTCGGACCAATTCAGCGGACATCTTGTCTGTACGAAAAAGATTGGCTTGCTTATCCTCATTAAAAAAAATGCGTTCAGCCGACGGCCCAGAAGAATAGTGCATTCGCGAAATAAAAAGGGTTACCTGTGCATTCTTGGAATCCAACCGGGTTGAATCCACATCAATAGTTAAATGTGGATATCCGCGAACGGGGGGGACAATTATTGCCTGGCGAACGGCAGCTCTGACAAACCGCTCACATTTCAAACCTTCCGAAGCGTTAGCGTACCACTCACGGGCGCTCACCTGAATCCGAGCGCATTGAATAGGCGCTGCCTTGTTTTTTTGGCGAAGAGGCGCATGCAAGCCGGAATCATTGGACCGCCTTTTTGATTTAACCTGCTGATGAATCACAGCCATTTTCTTTGAAGTCTACGACAACTGCCCTATTGGGCAACAGCTCCTGCATCGCCTTTCTTTTTATCTAAGTAAGAAAATATGATTTCTCTAAGATCTTCATTTGTAAGCTCTTGACCAGGATCAAATCTTCCCGCCCTTCTTATTTCCAACAAATGACGGGCAAACTTTTTTTCCTCCTCAGCATAATCCAAAACAAAGCGCATCACCCGCCGGGCTTCTTCTAAATACCGCTCAATTGCCGGCTCATATTCATCCCAAGTTGCCTCAATTGTCCCCGCCCCCAAATCCAGCATATCATAAGGAATTGTAACGCTTCTTGAGCCTGTATCAGGGTCACGAACCACTTTAGGAATTGACATATCCAACTCTTTTACCTCCAATAAGCTTTTCTTCGCAAATCCCTTAACCATTTCATCCGGAGAAACAAGACCTATATAATTCAAAAGAAAAGATGTTAAATCAAGTTTTTCCTGATAACACTTTTCCCGAAGCATAAGCCCCGCAAAGGTATGAGTCACCTTAAAGATCAAATTAAAAATCAGCACGTCCGTTTTATCTCTCATATTTGGCATGTAGGATTCTGGAACAAAGCGGCTCATATCATAAGCTTCAATAGGACTCACCTTATAAATATTCGATCGCTTCAGCAGCTTTTCTCCGGCTTGCCTTGGGAAATACATTCTTCCGCTTTCATCAGCTCTCTTGGCAAACAGCATTTTTTCGCATGCATCGACTTTAGCTGAAATACGCAAAATCATGGTCCTCCATTCTCTCTGGTCTTCACCGTACGATCGCTGGGCACGATTCATCAAGCTTTCTATAACATGCTTGTTGAATAACGCCATAGTCTTGGTTATCCTGTCCTGCAATTCAGGAGCAAGATCGTTATAAGAACGTACTCCAAAATCGTCACGAATATTCACAAACTTAATCTGCTCCTCCCAAAACTCGGCCTGAATCTTTCTAAAGGCTTTCTCCTCTTCTTCTGTCAGCGCTTTCCTTTTTTTCTTCTTTTTCAAGTGCTCAGGCTTCGGAATCTGCAAAGGAGGCTGTTCCTCCAGTGCATCGAACCACTCCACGTCCGAATCAGAGTCCCCGGCAGACACAGTCTGTTCTTTCTCTTCAGACAAGCTTCCTAAAAGCCTGAAGCGTCCGCCCGGCTGGCTTTCTGTCTCAGGCAAAAACTCAGAAGGCGCATCAAACCAAATACTTTTTTTTGAAGAAGGCACTTCTTCAAAAGGCTGTTCCTCCGAATAATCCGGTCCGGGCCAGGACTCCCAAAGCGCAGCTTCCTCAACTGAAGGCGCTGCCGCTTCAGAAGCACTTTTTACTTCCGCAGTCTTTTTCTTCTTTTTTTTTCTTTTGCGCTTGACAGAAACAGGAGCTCCCAAAAGAGCACCCCCATGCTGTTCCGGCATCTCTAGCTTTTCCGCCTCTCCCGCCTTCACACTCACTGCCTGTTTGGGCATTTTCTTCTTTCGAAAAACCAGCTCTCCAGATTCCACATCCAGCGGAGTCTTAGCCGGATCCAAACGCAGTTTCTTGAACAGTTTGTCCAGCCTGAAAGATTCCGGCAATTTGGGGCCTCCGATTTTCAAAGGCAAATTCGCCTGCTTCAGCCATTCATTTGCCAAAGGAATAATCGATACCAAATCGGGATTCATAGCCTCCGGCCGAAAAACACCAGCCTGAACGTCCTCATAAAAAACATGTCGCTCGCCTGCCTGAGACGGAGAATAATGCATCTCCACAATATGCAGACGCACAATACCTTTTTTCTTGTCATAAAGCGTAGAACGGACATCGATGGTCAGATGGGGATAATACCGCCTGAATGGGACGATAATCGCCTGTCGCGAACCTGCCCTTAAGAACCGCTCCCGAAACTGCGGATCTTGCGCATTATAATACCATTCACGCGGATTTACTTCAACAAACGCACACTGGATAGGCCGGCGAGAACCTTTCTCGCCAGAAACCTGCCTTTTTTTTGTGTTTTGATAAGCATATTGTTTGGGAATCTTAATCACAGCATTAGTACTGCCAAATTCGTGCAACCTTACGGCGCCGAGGCTCCCTGCGAACCGGCTTCCTGTTTCAAAAAACCTTCAAAAAAACTGCGGTGCTCCTCTGTACTCCATTTATAAGACTCCAGCCGCCCCTGAGTATGGATTTTCACATATAACAGATATTGAGTTAAACGTTCTTGCGTTAGACGCAACACAAAATGCAGCAATCGGAAAGTCTCATCTTCAAGATCCCTGACTTTAGGAAGCAGGCTGTCCCACATTTTTTCTCTAATGCCTATATCATTTTCCGTATTGTCAAATCTAAAATATATAGTTTCTTCGGTTCCTACATTATATTTCATCGCGGCAGGTATACCATTATACAACACCATAAGCTCTTTCTTTATTCTCTGAGAATAATTTGCTACGCATGCCTCTGGCGCACATTTAGCAATAAAATCCAATACAAGAGGCTGATAGCGAACAATCTCATAAACCTGATCTTCTTTGAAACGAAGCATGGCTATGCAGTAGGTCATTTTCAGAACAAGCTGAAACACATTTTTTTCTAATGGATCTTTGAAATTAATTGAATATTTGGAAGGAATAAACCGGCTTAAATCATAATCGTGAACCTGGAGGAAGGTCCGGCAACGCATTGTATCGAAAAATTCAAGCAGCTTAGCTTGGGGGACCAATTGCTTAAAACCAGTTTTTATCACTGCTGTATGATGCCTCAGTCCACTTTCCCACTTCTTAAATTCCTCATCCTGCCTTTTAAACCAAGGCGTCATCATTGCATCAAGCACATGATCATCAAACTGAGATTGGATGTTCACCAATTTTTCAGCGGTATCAGGCGGGAGATGCTCCATCTTGTCCACTCCCAAATCGCGCTGAAAATCGGCAAACTTAATATTTTCCTCCAGATATTCAGGACTAATATACTGCACCCCCTCTTCCGGAGTTGCCACATGTCTTTTCTTCTTTCGTTTTTTCTTCGCCTTTTTCTCTTCTGTTTCCTCCTTTTCCGCTGGTTCAAAACATGCCCCTTCACCAATTTCCCCCGTTTCTTCCTCTTTCAATTCTTCAAAAGGATTTCTAGTCTGTTCTATCCCGTGCGGGAATATTTCGATTGCCTGCGGCTTTGCAGCGTGCCCGAGCTTTACCTCTTCAAATTCAGGTTCTACAGGCTCCCCTTCCAGACTCAGCCTGCTCAAATCGGGCAGCCCCATATCCTCTTCACGAGGCGCCTCAACCGGCACCTCTTCTGCTGCAGACTTCTTTTTTTTTCGCTTCTTTTTCTTTTTTGGCTCGGCAACCGGCAACGAAGCACCGTTTGGATCACCCGCCTGCTTCAGAATTTCTATAGGTTCCTCAACCATCGCTCTTGCATCCTCTACAGATTTTTCAGACGCTGCGGCTCCTTTTTTTTTCTTTTTC
>JAKSBZ010000240.1 GCA_022360875.1 Cytophagales bacterium
CGATGTTGTGGAAGGAAACCTGGTGACCTTTGAGGTTGAAATGGGCTTGAAGGGACTGAATGCGGTAAAGGTGAAGAAAGCCTGACACCGGCGGTTTCGGTAAGACAGAGGCCGAAAAATATGCAAAGTGTGCGCATAGATTTATTCCGCAGACGGATGTTTGCGCGAAAAAGCCCCGTTTGGGGCTTTTTTGATATGTGCATATGCAGAGGGGTTCTGCTGTAAGAATTCAGCGCCTTTTTCCGGGTTTTCGGAAAGCTCCTCTTGGATTAATCTTACGGCATTCATTTGTAGAATGCAGGCTATGAACCGGTTTGATCGGAATAATCCCCAAATGTACAGTAGGTACTATTTTACCCCCACCTTCACCCTTATAACGACTGATCTGACAAAAGCACGATTCACTTGATCATCCACCCCTTTATGTATTTTCGTAATGCTTAGGGCGGTTTTAGTAGCCAAATTTTGTATTTTTCTCACAATATGATCAGGTTTCTTAGGTCTTCCTATTTTAATTCCTTTCCCCAATCCAACTTATTCTTTGCTAGATCTTTTGGTTTACCCCCTGTTATTCGGACAATTTAATTTCTCTTTGAGATTCCATTGATTGATTACTTACTTTTGTTTCAGCAAGAAACTCTCTCTGGCTTCATAGTGCCCGATAGTTGTTGTCTTTCAACCGTCAGGGAAAATTTGACGTAAATTGCTTTTTTATCCTTTCGAATAATTTTCTGATCAATATATCCTTTCTCCCAGCACTTTTCTAAAAGAACAGGAGATAAGTGATCGATTGATCCGGGCAGTCATACTTTATTGTATTTTTTGTGAAATATGCGCAAGCATTGTCCAAATTCCGTAAATGACCAAAATGGCGCGGTTCTTCTTCACTTTGGTGGAAAAGATAAATAACTTCAAAAAACCAACCTATCTAATCGATTCTGGCAGTATTCATTTATTGAAACAAACAAAAGTGCATTATTAAACACTTTTTATTGTGTTATTAATTATTAATACTACCTTTATGTCTAAAAGAGCCATATATTGCACGTGAAAGAGTTGATTCAAATGATAAAGACCCGCCGTGAAATGCTTCAGGTGACACAAGAAGACTTGGCAGATTTGTCTGGAGTAGGTCTACGCACCCTTAAACAACTGGAAAGTGGTAAGGGAAATCCTACGGTTCACACCCTGGAAAAATTGTCCGATGTTTTAGGATTAGAACTGAAACTAGTGCTTAAAACAAAAAAGAATGATTAATGAGGCAGGCAAAAGTGTTATTCAAAGAGAAAGAGGCTGGGATTCTTACACAATTGGATGACGGGAGTTTTAGCTTCTGCTATCATGAAGAATGGGTGTCAAATGAACAAAATCCAGCCATTTCCCTAAGTTTTCCTAAGAGAAAAGAAGCGTATCGCTCTGATTTTCTCTTTCCTTTTTTTTACAACATGCTTCCTGAAGGAGCCAACAAACAATCCATCTGTCACTCGATGAAAATCGACACTTCAGACGATTTTGGTTTGTTGCTCATAACTGCTCAGTATGATACCATAGGGGCGGTTCGAATTATAAAGAAATAATTTATGCCTTTAATAGAAATTACACACTGTCCGGGCACTTTAAAAGCCGATTGTTCAGCTTACAGTCAAACCTGTCTGAATCGTGTGTTTAATGGGAAAAAGGTATCTCCCGTTCTGCCTTATGAATCGCCGGTTGATCCAGAGAAGTCAGATGATTTATTTGTAAAAAGCCAGCGGCGGATTTCAATTTCAGGAGTTCAGGAAAAGTTTTCTTTGATTCAGGAAAAAAATAAGCTTCGGTTGGTAGAGGAAGGAGAACAAGGAACCCATATTTTGAAACCGATTCCTAATGTAGGAAAAAATGCTAACCAGGTGCCAGCCAATGAGCATCTGACGATGCAAATCGCCCGACAGGTTTATGGTATCGAAACGGCTGAAAATGCCTTGATTTTTTTTAGAAATGGAGATTCGGCTTATATCACCAAACGGTTTGATGTGAAAGAAGACGGCAATAAGTGGGCGCAGGATGATTTTGCTTCTTTGGCAGGAAGAACCCCTCAAACCCATGGAGCGCATTACAAATACGCAGGGAATTATCTTCAATTATTTGAGTTGATGGAGAAACATTTGTTTACCTACAAATTGGAGGCACTGAAATTATATAAATTGCTTGTCTTTAATTACCTATTCTCTAATGGTGATGCCCATTTCAAGAATTTTTCCCTTTTAGAAACTCCTTTGGGTGATTACCGACTGAGTCCAGCTTATGATTTGCTGAATAGCCGTATACATGTTGATGATTCAGACTTTGCCTTGGAAGACAACCTATTGCCCAGAAGTTTAGGTCAGGGAAGTGTCTCAAAGCAATTCCAAATACTGGCTGATCAAGCCGGCATATCGCTTAAACAATACGAGAAAATTTTTCAGCAATTAACTCAGCAATCGGATCAGGTAGAACAATTGGTGCAGGCTTCCTATTTGAAAGACCGTGTGAAGCGAAGTTATTGGCAGGCTTATCAAACGCGTTTGAAAAGGCTGAAAGGGAAGTAACTTAGAGCTTGTTTGAATGTTTGAAAAGACATTTTTAGAAAAATGGAAATCAGTTGTTAATTTTGAAGTTTTCTCTGGACTATCAAAATTATGCAAACACAACAAAATGCCTTAACTAATTTCCAATGGCAAATTATGGGACATTTTTTTAAGATTGGAAGGCTTGAAAATGTACAAAAAAGTAGTCACAAAGAAATTTGCCGACAGAAGGTAATATTAAGAAGTCTCGGTGTTCAGGCATGGATTGTCAATTATCCTAGCAAAGGCTCATAATGTGAGGAAATGGTGCCGGTATCTTTTCGCAGACGTATTAGAGAAGCCTCCGGGCTATCGATATGAAAATTTTCTATTTGTCCAGTAGTGAGTAACCCCTCGGCGTAGAACGTCTTCCTTATAGTTCAAAACCCTCTCCCTAAAATATTTTTTACGGTCCGACGCCCGAAAAATAGGAGGTTCCTCAAAGTCCCTAATCTCCTAGGCAGATAAAATCTTGACTGAAGATATAAAAAAGTGATAAAATAATTGATCTTTTTTTTGATAAAAAAAATTAGAAAAATAACGTTGAATAAACGATATTAAAAAATATAAAAAGTTGATTTTCATCTAACTATCAGGAAAATGGCACAGTGTGTCGGCTATTTGCGTGTTTCCACGCTCGACCAGGACATCGAAAAGAACAAAGGAGAAATGGCCTTGCTCGCCAATCAAAAAAGTCTGGGGAAAATAGAGTTTGTTGAGGACTTCGTATCGGGCAGCGTATCTTGGAAGAAACGGAAGATCCACGGCATCCTGCAGGAGTTGGAAAAAGGAGATGCTGTTGTGGTAAGCGAATTCTCCCGGCTTGGCCGGAGCATGGTCGAGTGCATGGAGGTGCTTGCTCTGGCTATGGAGAAGGAAATCCGGATCTATGCCGTGAAGGGAGATTGGGAACTCAGCGACTCCATCCAGAGCAAAGTGCTGGCGATGGTTTTCGCTATGGCCGCCGAGATCGAGCGCGATCTCATTTCAAAGCGTACCAAGGAGGCTTTGCAGGCCAAAAAGAAAATGGGAGTGAAGCTCGGCAGACCGGCAGGCCCGGGCAAAAGCAAGCTCGATCCGTACCGGGAGGAGATCATCGCCCTGCTGAATCAGGGAAGCACGCAGAAGTACATATCGAAAAAGTACAAAGTCACTCAGGCAACTATGCACAACTGGATGAAAAAAAATAAAATAAGGCGCGCCGCTGTCTAAAAGGCAGCGTAAAAGTCGCATTCAAAGCAAAATTTTTGCAATTAATCGCTTTAATATTGTACTTATTTGAAAAAATCACTTTCTTTCGATCTCAGAATACGATGTGTCTTTTGCATTTAATTTTTGACATCATTTAATAATGAAATATTCATTGGGCAAACTCACCAAATGTATTTCAGAAAACAACTCCTTGTCAGGAGTAAAATTTTTTTACCTATTAAAAATAAGAGAGCATCGGTTGGATCCGATGATGGATATCCAGCTAGTTTTTACATGTTTGCCTGCAAATACCGCCTCCTTTAGCCAGTTAGTTTTATGGCGCCCCGGTAATTATGGATGGCTAATATTACTCTGGTTTATTAGTCTGGAGCACGCTTTTTCAGATTTTAAGCGAAAGAAGATTCAAACGCATGCACTAAAGCGCTGTCTGCCAGCAAACCGCGCAATTTCAAAATTATTGTTTTTGAAACTTTAACTAAAAAATGCCTATGAAAAAACCAAACGATTTAACGGATGACTTTTAAAAGGCTTTGAGACCGAAGCATTGTTTAAAGCCTTTCCTTTTCATCGGTGCCCCCCCTCATATCGATGTTCAGCTTCTTTTTTGCATGAGCGAGATTTTCTTTTTTAGGGAGTCAACTCTTTACTCATGACGGTACAAGGAAACCTATTTCCCTGCAGCTTAAGATTTCATTTTTTTCTTAAATCAAACTATATCCCATAAAACAATGGATTCCAAAAAACTTTTATTAATGCTTTTATTCGGTTGGTTTGCTTCTATTCAATCCGCGTTGCTTGCGCAAGAAAGCCCTGCGGTGACTTGCAGAACCTCCGAAGAAACCGAAAATTATTTTCAACTGCACCCGGAAGCCAGACAAGAGGCTGGTCGGGCACTTAAGCAGATGAGTGAAATGCTGTCCAGTTCTCGCATGGACCAATTCAGTGCAACAACCTATACAATCCCTGTTGTCTTTCACGTTTTCGGAACCGACTTCGCAGGATATTCGGTCACTGAGCAAATTATCCAAACGGCTTTAGAAAAAGTCAATGAAGATTACCAGGGATTGAATGATGATTATGACGATGTTTTGCCGTTGTTTGCTCCGATACGCCAGCCAATGAGCATCAGTTTTAAATTGGCTAAAATTGATCCGAACGGAAATCCGACAACAGGAATCACTTTTAACCCTGTTCGCGCAGGATTTGGAAACGGAGGCGGTTATGACAATCAAATTCAGCAGTTTGCCTGGGACAATTATAAATACATGAATGTGTACATAATGCTGGATTTATATGCTGATGGAGACTATTATAATTCTGGTGTTGCCTGGTATCCTAATACCTATATGTCCGATAATAATTTGGCGCGTGTTGTTTATAACGGAAGATATCTTTACGGAAACACCAATAAGGAATTTGCTTCAGTGCTTACCCACGAATTCGGTCACTGGCTAGATTTGCGGCACACTTTCGAAGGAGGGTGCGTAACGCCGGGCAGCAGTTCTAATGGAGACCTGATTGCAGATACGCCTCCTACTACAGCAAATACGGGGACTTGCAATACGACTGTGGAAAAATGTGCGGGAGCAGGGATTCCCAATGGAGAAAATTACATGGATTATTCCAGTTGCTATCGTATGTTTACACAGGGACAAGTAGCACGAATGATTGCAGCTCTCAACTTGCCTTCCCGGCATCCTCTCTGGCAGCCTGCAAATTTGGCGGCCACAGGTGTAAATGAAAACATGGGCGCTCACTTGCTTTTTTCCAATAATAATTTGCTGGAGGCTGACCCAAACGACGGCTCTGTTGCCGGACAAGTATCAATAGAGGCCAAAGGCGGGATAACTTTTGCCCAAACGGGAATACTTACGCAAGGAGTTCATTTTACAGCACAAAACGTTCCCGCAGGTCTAACGATGCAGGTGCTGGTGAATACTTCTACTGAGGCTCAAATATCTTTTTCGGGAAATGCATCGTCACATTTGCCTTCCAATAATATTGCAGATGTTGGCATTACTTTTCTTGATGCAGCCATAGATGGAGGAGTGGGGAATGTATTGAATCCAAGTTATTCGGATATTAGCCTAACTTTTTTTGCTCCTTATCAAATTGTATACAATGACGTTTCTGACCTTACAGTGAACAGCGGGAATACATGGGAATTTTTTCGGATAGTGAGCGGAAATGCAGGAAATTATGGTCTTTGGATTCATGAGGGGAATTTGAGGTTTGAGACATACAAAAAGGACATGGTATGTGAAGGCGGCACCAGAAATATTTCTGTTTTAGAATATGGAACAATGATCGAAGACGGAAGCAATTGGATTGCCGGAGGAGACTATCCTGATGAGCATTATGTCCGTACGGGTTCTTACACCGCTTGGGACGGAAGAACGGCATACATGGGCTTTCGATTCACAACCGATTCAGGGAAGCTGCTAAGCGGATGGTTTAGAATTTCGGTTAATTCTACTGGAACGGCTTACACATTATTGGACTATGCCTATAATGAAACGCCTAATGGATCTATACAAGCAGGCTTTACTACTTTGCCGGCAATTGATCCTCCGGTTGTAGATTTCAATATAACCCCTGCCACTGCTCAGGAGGGAGAAACTGTTCAATTAACGGATGCTTCTTCCAACTCACCCACAGCATGGTCATGGGTTTTCCAGGACGGAACTCCCGCGACAAGCAGTCAGCAGAATCCAACGGTTATTTTTAGCAGCGCAGGAACGAAGCAAGTTACCTTGACCGCATCGAATGCAGCAGGAAACGGAACAGCGGTAAGCAAGCAAATTATTATTACGGCAAACACATTGCCTCCCGAAGCAGACTTCACAGCAAGCGCCACTGCAATCATCGAAGGTGAATCGGTCAGCTTCACAGATCAGTCGACCAACAATCCTGCGTCGTGGAGCTGGTCATTCGAAGGCGGAACTCCCGAAACCAGCACGCTGCAGCACCCAACCGTTGCTTACGATACTCCGGGAACCTACGAAGTAAGCTTAACGGTCAGCAATGCCAACGGAACGGATACGCTAACCCGGCATGACTACATTACCGTAGAGGCGCAGACAGGCGGAGGAGTTACACCGACCTATTGCCCGGCAACTGTACAACTCGACTACAACCCGATCGAGCGCGTGCAGCTCGGCTCTATAGACAATTCCTCAGGATGGGGCAGCAACGGCTACCAGGATTTCAGAAATCTGTCAGCCAACCTGAACAAAGGACAGGCGTACACCGTGACTGTAACCAACAAATCGAATCACTGGTCGGATATTGACGTGCAGATCTGGATTGACTGGGACAGAAACGGTGCATTTGATGCCGGCGAACGCGTTTACCACAAAAGAGGAGCGGGACCATTTGCGGGAACTTTTACTGTTCCTGCAGCTTCAGGCACAGGCAACACAGGAATGCGCATCCGGACAGCTTACGGGGATACGCCTTCGGCCTGCGGATACGACGACTATCAGGGGGAAGTGGAAGATTATACCGTTAGGCTCTTGGGAAGCGGAGCTGCAGTTGCTCCAGTGGCGGATTTTTCGGCTGACGGCACAAACGCTCTGGAAGGAGCCACAATTCAGTTTTCTGATGAATCCACCAACGACCCAACCGCTTGGTCTTGGACTTTTGAAGGCGGAACCCCGGGCACGAGCACAGCCCAAAATCCGGCTGTCGTTTACGCCAATGCCGGAACGTATCAGGTCAGCCTGACGGCCAGCAACTCGGCTGGCTCCGACACCGAAACGAAAACAGGATACATTACCATTGAACAAGACAGCACAGGAGGAACGCTGCCTGCATACTGCGATGCTTCGGTAAGCAGCAATTACAACCCTGTTGTTCGCGTGGAAATGGGAGGAATTGACAATTCGTCCGGCTGGGGAGCAAATGGGTATCAAAATTTTCAGAACCTTTCCACCAATATTCTCAAAGGCCAGACCTACACCGTGTCCATTACGCATACTCACAACCATTGGTCAGACATCGATGCGCAGGTTTGGATTGACTGGGACAGAGACGGCGAGTTCGAAGCAAGCGAGCGTGTATATCACAAACGCGGATCAGGAACTTTTTCGGGTTCGTTTGCCGTGCCGCAGTCTGCCAGCATCGGCCTTGCGGGAATGCGGGTGCGCACCGCTTACGGAAATACGCCTGCGCCTTGCGGACACGATGATTACCAGGGAGAAGTGGAAGACTACGCTGTAAATATCGTCGGTTCAGGAAATGCAGCCTCAAGGGTGAGCCCGCTGTTCAGAGATGAGAAAAAATCACTGAAGAAAAGCCTGGATGTTTTTCCTAATCCTTCAGAGGCGGCTCTTCATATTCAGGCGGACGGTTTTTCCAAAAACGCGAGAATTGAAATTTTCGATGGCCAAGGGAAGCGGATGGTGATCCAAAACTATTCCGAGACAATAGACCTTTCCGCTTTTTCTAAAGGTTCATACTGGCTGATTATATCGGAAAACGGTAAAAAAAGCATCGCTCGGTTTTTTAAGAAATAAGAGTCTGGAGAAAGGAAAAACGATTTAATATGACAATAAAATGATTAATTAAATTCTGCTCGGTGGTTTTATTAATAGTCAAAATCACCGAGCAGGACTTAAGGACAGAGGGCTTTTTTATCGCTGTTTAATATTTTTCTGCGAGTGGAAATATATGCAATAGAAATTTTTATAAAATACTATTTAGCGTTCCTCACGTCTTTTTTCTTAAAATTTTTATTTCAACTTTCATCAACAATGACACATCATGTATTCGAAAAAATTTTCAAAGCACTATTTAGTGATTGTGCTCTTATTATTTGCATCAAACATTAACTGGGCACAGCAACAGCCTCCTGCAACTCTCCGAACGGAAATAAATCATTCTTGTTCTCGGCTTCATAAGCATAATATGGATATTCCAGGCGTTAATAATTCATCTATAAATCTTAAAGCGAATGCCCGAACAGCTGCGAACTGTCCTTCAGGAATTGCCGGCTGGGCTAGCTTGTCATCAAGCGCATTAATAACCGAACTGAAGCAAGCAACAGATTATGACGACTGTTTCAGGGTCTTTTATAGTTTTGACAGCTATTATTCTCCAATCATTTTCACCAATACCAAGATTCAGGCAGTAGCTAATGAGATGTACTCCCTTTCAGGAGCATATGACGGGACTTTTTCGAGCGGCATGTACGGGTTAGTTGCGTATCTTCATGCAGCGATATACCATGAATTTTTCCAGCCGTCGATTGAGCTGAACGCTGCTTCAAAATTGCGGTATCGCCAGGCTTGCGAAGCTTTTGCGTATAACGGCAACTTGTTTAACAGCACAGAAGAAAACCTGGCGGTATTAGATGAATATTTGATTATGCTTGATTACCCGGGCGTACGTCATTTGTCTCGGACGATTGGAGTTGTGAAGCGGGCAATGCGCAATCTTGTTATTAACGACACTTGGAAGACTATTTCTGACAACAGGCTTTTAAGAAGTTATGCAAGAGCATATAATCGTATTTTTTTCCTGATGTTTAGAGGAATGCAGCCCATCGATCCAGATTATGAGCAAGCCATTGCGAACGACTCTGAATTCCTTGATTTGCTATACCGAGTCGGAAGCGATTCAGAACTAAGAGCTAATGATGAACTCAAATTTATGTCGGACAACGGCGTACTGGAGCTGACCAGAAAGATGACTTCGGATGTACTAAAAAACACAGTGCAGGGATATTTGGCGCAAATCGCAAATCAGTTTCCACGGCTCTCGGTATCTTGGCTGCGCGCGGTAGAAGCTATAAACAAATATGGAAATTGCTCAGCCGTTAATCTGTGCGAAGATCTTGATGAATTGCGCGAAGAACTAAAAGCGATTCTTTTTCCTAACCGTTGGGAATTTGACGATGGGAAATTGGTGATGATTACTCCGCTGACAAAAGAAGAAGTGCAGCCATTGTATCACGCGGCAAAGCAAGTACAAGCACAGTTTTTCCGCTTGTTCCAGACCGATACTCCCGTTGAAGGTGACATTAACGAGTCTTTGTATATGGTGATTTACGGAACTTTGAGCGATTATCAGGAGTATCAGGCATTTTTATACAACCTGCCGACAAACAATGGAGGAATTTATATTGAAAAGGATGCTACATTTTATACTTATGAGCGCACGCCGGCAGAAAGTATTTATACTTTGGAAGAATTATTCCGTCATGAATACGTCCATTATTTACAAGGAAGATATTTGGAGGTCGGTCTGTGGGGGCAGTCTCCTATTTATCAAGACAACCGGGTGGTTTGGTTTGATGAAGGAATGGCAGAATTCTTTGCAGGAAGCACTGACACAGAAGGAGTACGCGTGCGGAGGAGCCAGGCAAACAGCGTTGCTAATGATGGCACTGGAGGATTTATGACTGTCTCCGAAATTCTAAACTCAAATTATAATAATGGCTTTAAGTTTTACCGATACGGCAACATGCTGTGGCAGTATTGGTATGAAAACGACCGTGCGAAATTCAAGCAGTTCTCTGATTTAACGCGAGCCGAAAATATTCAGGGTTACGATAATCTTATCAGCCAACTGAAGAGCAGTTCTGCTTTACAATCCAATTATCAAAATTATCTTGAAAACATAGTTAATACTCCCGATGACTGGTGGGATCCGGAAACGGCATGGCGAAAAGACAGCCTTGTTGCTGTTGGAAATCTAGCAGATATAAAAGACGAGTTTTCAAACATAACGGGGATTACTGACGTGACTGTAACAACGGATGCTTCGTCTCTGAATCGCCGGTTTCGAATTTCCGGGCAGATTTCGGGACAGGGAAGTTCGAACAACAATACAACAGCAGCCATCAAAGTAAATGAGGCTCTTGATGGTCTGATGATACAGTTACAAAATGATGAGTATATCAACAATTTTGACTATTCAGTAGCCTACTTCGAAAACGTTAGTTATGACGGAGGAAACCCGAGTGCCGAATATCATATTACGGGCCCGTTGAGAAGTCCTAATGTGGGCGATAATCCAGTGTCTGCATTTACAGCCAGCCGCAAGGCAACAGTAGAGGGAGGAAGTATCGCTTTTGAGAATCAATCTTCAGGGTATGTTAAAGGTTTTTCCTGGGCCTTTTCTGGAGGATCACCTTCTTCGAGTAATGAAAGAGCACCCGTTGTCACCTATAACACCGCCGGGGAATATTCCGTTTCTCTTACAGCAAATGGAAAGGGAGGATTATCCGATACAGAAGCCAAGTCTGATTTTATTCGAATTTATGAAAAGAGCAATTTAAATTATTGCGAAGCTTCAGCGTCATTTGATTACAATAAGATACTGCGCGTCCAATTCGGAAGCATTGACAACAGTTCTGATTGGCAGGATAACGGTTATGTAGACTACACATCGAGTTTAGCAGAAGTCAGCCGCGGACAAAGCCAAACGTTAGCGATTGAACTGGAAAGCGAGGGGTGGGATCTTATTGCAGTCGGGGCTTGGATTGATTGGAATCAAGACGGAGATTTTGAAGATTCCGGAGAAGAAATTTTTCGCAAATTCGGACCTGGTCCTTATAGTTCCAATGTCACGGTTCCATCAGATGCTGTTTTAGGAGTTACCCGCATGAGGATACGCATGGGATACGGCAGTGAGGATAAGATTGCAGCTTGCGGCCATGATACATATCAGGGAGAGATAGAAGATTATTCTGTTGCCATCATTGAAGGCGGGACAAATACTGACCCTCCTGTTGCCGACTTTAACGCCAGTTCTACTGCTGTTGACGTTGGCCAGAGTGTAAGTTTTTCAGATCTGTCTTCGAACAATCCTACCTCATGGAGTTGGTCATTTCCTGGAGGAACGCCTGCCAGCAGCACGGCACAGAATCCTGCAGTAACCTACGATGCACCAGGCGTGTTTTCTGTCACGCTTGTTGCCTCCAATAATTATGGAACAGATGAGGAATCAAAATCTGATTTTATTACAGTAAGTGCAGTATCAACTTCACCCGAAGCAGACTTCACAGCAAGCGCCACTGCAATCATCGAAGGTGAATCGGTCAGCTTCACAGATCAGTCGACCAACAATCCTGCGTCGTGGAGCTGGTCATTCGAAGGCGGAACGCCCGAAACCAGCACGTTGCAGCACCCAACC
>JAKSBZ010000196.1 GCA_022360875.1 Cytophagales bacterium
ACCGCGGCCGCGAAATCACACAGGCTCTGACACAGAAAGATTTCCCTGAGCAGGAAATGACCAAGCTGCCGCTTTACTACGTAACCATGACGAACTACGACGACACTTTCAACGAAGTGAACGTACTGTTCGACAAGGACAACCTGAAAAACACACTGGGCGAAGTGCTTGCCAATGCTGAAAAACAGCAGATCCGCATCGCTGAAACAGAAAAATATCCGCACGTAACTTTCTTCTTCTCTGGAGGACGCGAAGTGGAATTCACTGGTGAAAAACGCTTGCTTTGTCCGTCGCCGAAAGTGGCTACTTACGATTTGATGCCGGAAATGAGCGCATTCGACATCCGCGACAAAATCATTCCTGAGCTGAAAAAAGAAGAAGTTGACTTTGTATGCCTGAACTTCGCCAACACCGACATGGTCGGACACACCGGAGTATTTGAGGCAGCGGTAAAAGCGGCTGAAACTGTAGACGGCTGCGTGAAAGAAGTTATTGAAACTGCCAAAGCGCACGGATACACTACGCTGGTTCTGGCCGACCACGGAAACTCGGACTTCATGGTGAACGAAGACGGATCGCCGAACACAGCGCACACAACCAACCTGGTGCCTTTCATCGTAGTAGACGACGAATTCAACGGCGAAGTAAGAGACGGAAAGCTGGGCGACGTAGCTCCAACAATTCTGAACCTGATGGGAGTAGGACAGCCAGAAGAAATGACCGGTGAAGTGCTGATTTCATAAACAGCCCGCCAACTGCATAAAATATAGATATTTCTAAAACCCTTCTGAATGTTAAATCAGAAGGGTTTTTATTTGCTCAACCGAAAAGAAAACTGCCGGAGTTCCGGAAACAGCAATACTAAAGCCAGCAAAAGTCATTGGCGGTTAGTTTGCTCACTTCCCGCTATTCGAAGGGTGCGTACATCTGCTGTTCCCTGGGCTGTTCCTCAACCTTTGTGATGATGATGATAAGAAAGCAAAATGGTTCCGGGTGTTAAGGAAGACGTACTGCGTCGAGGGAGGTTAAGAATAACTATTTTTGGTCCAGTAAATCGAGAGTGCTATAGGTAGTATAAAAAAATCTCCCAAAAAACAGGAACCAATTCAGGGTGTATTTTATAGCAAAAAAGATTTTTTTTACTTAACATTCGTGCACAGAGAAACCGATTATAAACCTGCGCCGCATGAATAATCCTTTGCCTCCCGACACCGTTTTTTTCATCCTCAGCAGTTCCACCTGGGACGGGTTGTCCTCAACCTCTCTGGCCATCGCCAAAGAGCTGAGCAAAGAATTTTCTGTTTACTATTTCGACTATCCCTATACCTACAAAGACTTATTTCTGCGAAAGCAGGATAAAAAAACCAGAAAAAGGAAGGGTGCATGGAAAGATTCCAAACGGCAATATCATCAGCCGTTCAAGAATTTTCCGAGCTTAAAAATAGTTTACAGTCCTCCGGTTTGGCCTGTCAACTGGTTGAGCGAAGGAACGCTGTACCAAAAAATGATGCGCCGAAACAACTCTGTTTTCGAGCAGCAAGTACAGCGCACCTGCGAAGAAGAAAACATTGAAAACTACATTTTCCTGAACTTCTTCGCGCCGTTTTACGGCTACCGCCTGCAACACAGAAAGCGCCCGCCTCTGCTTAGCATCTATCAGTCATACGACAATATGGAAGCTTCGCCTTACTTCAGCAAGCACGGCGTCAGGCAGGAAGACTTCTGTTTTGAATGCTACGACATCAGTCTGACGACCTCCGAATTGGTGCGGGATATCATTGAAAACCGAACCGGAAGGCATCTTGAAGTAATCGGCAATGCCGTGGACTTCGATCTGTTCCGAAAAGCTGCTGAGCAGAAACCTGCGGATTTTCCCGCAAACGGCAAAAAAACAATTGGCTACACAGGAAACATCGGCTTCCGCATCGACTTTGAACTGCTTTACAAACTGGCCAAAGCTTACCCGGACTGTAATGTGGTGTGCATAGGTCCCAAAAAAATCCCCAAACATAATTCGCATGACTTCAGGGCGCTGGACAATGTGTATTTCCTTGGAAGCAAGCCGATTGAAGAACTGCCGGCTTACCTCAGCTTTTTCGACTGCGCCATTATCCCGTTTGTGCGCAACGACTTTACGGCCGGCATGTACTCGCTCAAAATCAATGAGTATCTGTCGCAGGCCAAACCAGTTGTGACCACCAACTATTCCCCTTCGATAGACCAGTTCAAACAAGTCCTTTACCTCGCAGACTCCCACAATGACTTCCTGAAGCAAGTCGCCATCGCCCTGAACGAAAACCCAAGTGAAGACGAAAAAAAACTGCGAATAAAAACCGCCAAAAGCAACAGCTGGAAAGACCGGACGACGCAGTACTAAAAAATCATTAGAAAAGCCCTGAATAAGAACGAAAAGACAAACACAGCGCAGGCCAGTGAACATTCGAATACTTAGGTGATTTACCATATCTCCTGCGCATCAGCGGTTTGAATTTTCTTACCGCTCTGTTCTTGATTTGTAAAATCCAATTTTTTATCAGAAACACATGTTTTTAAATAATAATAGTCTAAAAATACAATTCAAAGCAATGCACAAGTGTCAATAAAGTAGCAAAGCACAAGAATAATACTTGTATATTACACGGAATACACCTACATTTGTCCGGCAAATAAATAAACGTATTATTTTATTTGCTATGGCTCTTGACGACAACAAATTCCTTTATGAAGCTCTAACTTACGACGACGTGCTTCTTGTTCCGGCTTACTCGGAAATCTTACCAAGGGAAACTACTACATCTACATTTCTCACAAAAAACATTCAGCTGAACGTTCCGTTCGTATCGGCGGCGATGGATACTGTTACCGAAGCTGATATGGCAATTGCCATGGCACTGGAAGGCGGTGTTGGATTCATTCACAAAAACATGAGCATCGAGCAGCAGGCCAAACAGGTGCGCAAAGTAAAGCGCTCGCAAAGCGGGATGATCATGGACCCTGTAACCATCAACATCAGCGGAACAACAGGCGAGGCGCTGACAATGATGCGCGAAAACAAAATCGGCGGAATTCCGGTAGTGGACGACGCCGGCATGCTCAAAGGCATCGTTACCAACCGCGATTTGCGTTTTGTGAAAAAGATGAATCTTTCGGTAAAAGACGTCATGACGTCCGAAGACCTCGTTACCCTTCCAGTGGGCGTCAGCCTGGAAGATGCGCAGACGAAGCTGGAGGAATTCAAAATCGAAAAGCTTCCGATTGTTAACGAAAAAGGCGAGCTGAAAGGCTTGATCACCTACAAAGACATTCTTAAAAACAGCAACAAGCCCAATGCCTGCAAAGACGAATTCGGCCGGCTGAGAGCCGGCGCGGCTGTGGGTGTAACTGCTGACCTGAAAGAGCGCGTAGCTGCTCTGGTGAAAGCAGGCGTGGATGTAATCTCAATTGACACAGCTCACGGGCATTCATATGGCGTTATCGAGGCTTGCCGCACCATCAAAACAATCCATCCGGATCTGGATGTAATCGTAGGAAATATTGCCACAGGCGAAGCCGCACTTGCTCTGAAGGAAGCAGGCGCTGATGCCGTAAAAGTGGGCGTAGGACCTGGAAGTATCTGTACTACACGTGTTATTGCAGGTGTGGGCGTTCCGCAGCTTTCGGCTGTTCACGAAGTATCCAAGGCGCTTAAAGGATCAGGCGTGCCGCTGATCGCCGACGGAGGAATCCGCTTTTCGGGCGATGTGTGTAAGGCTATTGCTGCTGGAGCAAATACTGTAATGATCGGATCGATTCTGGCCGGAACCGACGAAGCGCCGGGCGAGATGATTATTTACGAAGGACGTAAATTTAAATCTTACAGAGGAATGGGATCTGTAGAGGCCATGGAAAGCGGCTCTAAAGACCGCTACTTCCAAGATGCTGAAGACGATGTAAAAAAACTGGTTCCGGAAGGAATTTCAGGACGCGTGCCTTATAAAGGAACAGCTTCGGAAATCCTTTACCAAATGATCGGCGGACTGAGAGCGGGCATGGGCTACTGCGGCGCCGGAAGCATTTCTTCAATGCAGGAAGCGAAATTTGTAAAAATCACCGCAGCCGGATTCCTTGAAAGTCATCCGCACGACGTGACTATCACTAGAGAAGCACCAAACTATACGCGATAAAAAAATAAGCAGAAGACTCTGAAATAAAATATTTTCAGTTTCCTCTTAAGAAGAAAAAGGATTGACAACACCTATCGTCAATCCTTTTTTAGTATGTAATGTATCTAGAATATATTCACTTTAATAAATACTTCGTGCTTTAAATTATTTTCAGACATATTTCATAGCCAACGATTAAGCCAACTTAAAACAAATAAGTAAAATCACTGGCAGTACTTACTTTAAAATAATTTCATCAACAAACAGGTAAGTCCTCCCTCGCTGACGCGTCCAGTCCGGCATGTCTCCGAAGTTCTTCGCATGAATCTTAATATACCGAGCAGTGGCTTTACAAGGAATATTCAGCTCATAAATGCCGTCTTTCAAATCGCTGCTCACTCCGAAGTCCCTTTTCTCAGTGAACTTCTTATAATTTTCTCCGTCGCTAGATACACTGATTTCCACCGCACCAGGCAAAAACAGGCGTTTGTTCGGCTGATAAAGGCACCCTATGTTCACAGACTCAAGCGGCGTATCCACAATCAGATCGAGCGTAGCAATCAGATCTCTGTTCTTGTACCCGAGCCACTTTTTGTCGCCCATGTTTGTGCTTCCCCGCACATTGTCGAGCATCAGGTCTCTTCCGTATCCGTCGAAGTACTGTGCCGCTTTGGTATGCAATTTTATTTTCTTTCCGGTCGCCTTGTTTATTTTCACATCCCGTGTAATTGCAGGATAGATTCGTTTGCCATTCTCAAAACTTGCGGCTTTTATTACTGTGTTCTTTTTCAAACTGAAAGGCTTAGTATAAACCGAAGAATTTGAATTCGGCTCGGTTCCGTCGGTGGTGAAACGAACCTCAGTGCCCTCCAGCACAGGATCCAAGTTTACCGTCACCTGTTTTTTGTCAGGATCAAACCCTAATTTGGGATGAATTCCGTAAATGCTTCTGGCATATTGGATGTTCATTACATCCAGGCGGTCCAAGTGCATCGGAAGCCGGTGCGCGAAATCGTCCCAGCTTTTCTGCTCTTTCGGAGTCCACAGCGCCTCGGCAAGAGCCAGCAAACGCGGAAAAATCATGTAATCGGCGTGAGCTTCGTTCGGTATGTATTCTGTCCAGACATTGGCCTGAGAGCCAAGAATGTGTCTGGCCTCTTCGGCCGAAAATCCCGCAGGAGTGGGATCGAAAGAATAGACCTCCTGAATGTCGGTGTCGCCGCCAATGGCCAAAGGCTCAAGCTCGCGCTTGCCCTGATAATTATCGAAATAGCAGTAAGTCGTCGGCGTCATGATAACGTCGTGTCCCTGACGAGCCGCCTTAATGCCGCCTCTCATGCCTCTCCAAGACATCACCGTGGCATTCGGAGCCAGTCCGCCTTCCAGAATTTCGTCCCAGCCAATGATTGCGCGTCCGTGTGCGTTCAAGTATTTTTCTATTCGCTTGATAAAATAGCTCTGCAGCTCGTGCTCGTTGCCCAGCCCCAGGGCTTTCTTTCTTTTCTGGCATTTCGGACACTTTGCCCAGCGTCCCTTCGGACATTCATCGCCTCCAATATGGATGTACTTGCTCGGGAAAAGCGCCATCACTTCGCTAAGCACATCCTCCAAAAACGTAAAGGTCTTCTCATTGCCAGCGCAGTACACTTCGCCGCAGACACCCCAGCGTGTCAGCACTTCGTACGGTCCGCCGGTACAGCCAAACTCCGGATAAGCACTAAGCGCGGCTATGGAATGTCCGGGCAGCTCAATTTCCGGTATAACGGTAACAAACCGCTCGCTGGCATATTTCACCACTTCTTTGATTTCTTCCTGCGTATAAAACCCTCCGTAAGGCTTGCCGTCGTATCCGTTCTTGTGCCGGTCTCCGTAATGTCCGATCAGCGTTTCATTTCGGTAAGCCCCGACTTCCGTAAGCTTCGGATACTTCTTTATCTCGATTCGCCAGCCTTGGTCTTCGGTAAGGTGCCAGTGGAAAGTGTTCATTTTGAAAAGCGCCAGCAAATCAATGTATTTCTTGATCGCTTTTACCGGAAACATATGGCGTCCCACATCCAGGTGCATGCCCCGATAAGCGTAGCGAGGCGCATCTTGTATTTTCATGCACGGAACGGCCAGTTCTCCGCGGTGCGCTCGCTCAATGTCAGCGGGCATAAGCTGGCGCAGAGTCTGCACGGCGTGCATAAGCCCGATCCCCTCCCGAGCGGTTATTTCGATTTTATCCGGCGCTATATCAAGCTCGTAAGCTTCCGGTTGTTCGAATCGGGCCGAATCAATGCGCAAAAGAATATAATTCGACTTGGCCTGCTCAGCCAAAGCAAGCTTGTACTCGCTTGAATTGCCCAGAAATCCTTTCAGGTAACCAGCCACTTTCAGACATTCAGCGTTTTGCTTCGCTGCAACAATCTTTGTGTTGCCAGTTATGATGCATTCTCCTCCTTTCTCTTCAAGAACTGCCGGTTTTGGTATTATGGAAAATCGAGGCGTGCTCTTCGAACTAGGCGAACAGGACGCCACTGCCAAGGCAAGTAAAAAACTAAGATAACATAATCGTATATTCATAAGCGTTTATGGGTTTATGGTTCAGATGAAAAAAAACTTCAGAAACAATGGGGAAAATTTACTAAAAAAATACTTTTTAAAGATGAATAAATTCAGAATAAAAACAAATAAAGCTATTTTCAATACTTCATTATCCAAAAGCAATATATTGCTCCAGGGGTGACGGAGGGGGTAATTTATGGGGTAATAAGTTTCCTTTTTGAAAAAAAGTTCCTAATCAGCCTGCACATTTCAATAAAAATCCATTTTTTCTCTTTTTGCCAGCACCAAGCTCCCAAATGATTTTTATAAACAGCGCTAGCATGAGATAAGACCTGCATCCTATAAACTTTTTTATTTTCCTATTTAATATATATCTTGTTCCTGCTGTATTAGCCGAACCGCCCGTTTTTTCCTCGGCAAATAAGTTTTAAAGAAGCTGCAGTACATTTTTGAATCGCTGGTCTTTCTATGGAAAAAAGAGTCTTAAAATTTGATAAATACATAGCTCGAATCTGTCTGATTCTTAGCATACTGTCATGGCTGGCGATGATGGCGTCGCATCAAATTGTCATTTTCGGCTTACGGTCCAGCACGCCATCTGGAATTCCGCCTTACACCCCGGATCTTTTTCTGATAGGCTATACTCTGCTTGTGTATGGATTCTTTCGAACCAAGCTTCTGAAGGCCGAAACGCTTAACGTAATTGAGCTGCTTTGGCGCGTGTTTGTCACGGGGCTGATTACTACAATTATATCCCTTCTTCTTGAGCTTGCGGCATCTTTCTGGGAAGGAATCGCGAGCAACCCGTTTATAGCAATGGTCATCTACGACCTCAACACCGGACTTATCCTTTGCTTTCTGCTGAGCACATTTGCCGTTCTTAAAAAACTTGTACTGTACCAAAAATCCAAGAACCTGCTGCGCACCTGGCGTTTTTTCGAAGGAACACTGCTGTTTGCACTAGGCTTGGTACTGTTCAACCTCGAGCCGTTCGGCGCATCCTTCAACCTGTTGCTGGGGCTGCTCGTAGTGCTTTCCCTTGTTCTGGCTGGCAACCTGAAATGGGTTGCCTATCTGGATTTTAAAGAAAAATGGCGCAGCATTCTGCTTTTGCTGCTGTCCTTAGTTTATCAACTTTATTTTGTAGGCTACTTGATTGGAATTCCCTTCGAGCACCTGGGCACAAGGCCTACAGACCTCCTCAGCCAAAGCATCTTCATCGGACTTTTCGCATTCTGCCTGAGCTACAGCTTGTTTGCTCTTTTAGTTATTCTTTTCAACCTTCCAACGACTTCCGTATTCGAGAAAAAATTTGAGGAAGCAATGAATTTCAGCAAACTGAGCCAGTCGAAGCACGCCGGACGAAGCGAAGAGGAAATCATGGATCTTCTGCTGCACAGCGCCGTGAGCGCCGTATTGGCAAACGCCGCATGGATAGACATGCACAACGAAGAAGGAGATATAGTACGCTCAATCGGGCACGAGCTTTCAGAAAAGGAAATCGAGGAAGCCCGCAAACAACTGGCGGCCAACCCAGTCCTGCGTGAATGGACCACGCTGAAAGATATAAAAAAACAAAAAACGTCTTTTACGCTGCAAGCTTTCGATTTCGGTCCGTACAGAAGCTTGCTTTTGTTTCCTTTATTCGTTCAGGAGCGAAGATACGGCACACTCTGCCTGCTTAAAGACGTGAGCGAGGGTTTCAACACCAATATGATAGACATTGCGCGCACCTTCATCAACCAAGCCTGCGTCTCCGTCGAAAATCATCTTCTTCTGGAAGAAACCCTAGACAACGAACGCTACAAGGAAGAAATAAAGATAGCCAAACGCGTGCAGGAAGAGCTGTTGCCCAAAAAGCTGGACAAAAACAGCGACACAAGCATTGCCTGCTACACAAAAGCTTCCGCCCAGATAGGCGGAGATTTTTATGATTCGTTTTCTCTGGACGAACACCGCATGGTGCTTACAATCGGCGATGTATCGGGAAAAGGCGTTTCCGCAGCCTTTCACATGGCCGAAATGAAAGGGGTATTTCAAAGTCTTTCGCAGCTTAACCTCACACCGGAAAAATTTCTGGTTCATGCCAATCAAGCTCTAAGCCGATGCCTTGACGACCGCTCATTTATCACGCTTTCGTACTTTCTTATTGATTCCCGAAAAAAAACCATTCAGTTCGCCCGGGCCGGACACTGTCCTGCGCTTTTTTATGAAAGCAGCAAAAAAAGCGTGCTGGAGCTTCACGGAAAGGGCATGGGGCTAGGCCTTGTGCGCGACGAGAGCTACAGCAAGCATGTTGAGGTAACCGAACTGGCCTACAAACCCGGCGACATGCTTTTTCTTTACACAGACGGCATTTCAGAAGCAAGGAACCCTGCAAAAGAAGAATTTGGCGTAGAAAGCATCAAATCCAACATGATAAATCATGTGTCGGAAAAAACTGAGATCATTTTGTCCCGTATTATTGAGAGTGCCCGCGGTTTTTGCGAAAACCAACTGCCGGACGACGACTGTACAGCTGTACTGGTAAAATTTCAGGAAAATAGGCTGCAAGAGAAACCCGTCTCATAAACGGGAATTTCTGAAATTCCATAATATGCAGGCGCTCCGCCTGATAATAAAAAAGCCAACTTCAAAAAAAATAATTCGTAAATATGGTAGACATCACTGATTATACCGAGGATGAAATCCTCATTTTGGAAGTCAAGGGAGAAATAGACGCCAGCTCCTCCTTATCGCTGGACCAGGCAATCGCCGATGCTCTGAAAAAGAATTACCGAAACGTTTTGGTTGATCTGAGCAAACTGGACTATATCTCATCAGCCGGACTTGGCGTTTTTATGTCCTACATCCAGGAATTCAAGCAAAAGCAAATTTATTTTGCTTTGTTCGGCCTTTCCGAAAAAGTCAGCAATGTCTTTCAGATTTTGGGGCTGGATCAACTCATACCGGTTTTTCCAACTCTTGAGCAAGCCAAAAACCAAGTGCATGGAGTATAAGCATCAAGTGAATTGCAGCAAAGAGAAGTTGGGCGACCTGCGGGAATTTGTTCGCAAAGTACTGGACAGGCTGGAAATTGCAGAATTTCAGAAAAACGAACTGGTTTTGGCTATTGACGAAGTGTGCGCTAATGTGATCATCCATTCGCACCAATGCAACGCCAAAGACTGGATTCAACTAACGATCAAAACCGACAATCCGCAGGGACTTGTTTTTGAGGTAATTGATTCAGGCAAGGGATTTAACATCAGCAAGTACAGAACGCCTTCGCTTGAGGAGCTCATCGAGCAGCGCCGAAAAGGCGGGCTCGGCCTCCGTTTGATACGGAAAATAATGGACGAAGTGCACTACGAGAAATCCACACACCACCACACCTATCGTTTTTTCAAAAAGTGCCAGCATAAATAGCGAAAAAACAAAACTCGCATCTGATTCTCGTAAAAAAATCATTTTTCCAGCCCCGCGCCTGCATTTTTTTATCTCCATTAGCTTCTTTGCTCACCGATTCCTTTGACAGCCCTTCCTTTGCACTCCCAAAATAAATCCTTATACTTGTAGGAGTTTCAATACTTGAGAATAACGATCTTCAGAAAAAAGTACCAGCCCAATATGCAAAAAATACGGACCGCCATTGTATGCTTGTTTTTTTGTGCTTCGTGCGCCTCATTCAAGAACCCCTTCCTCTCGCGGAAATCAAATAAACTGGATGAAAACCAGACTTTTCTGACTGTAGACAAAACCCCTTTTTCAGTAAAGGACTTTTTGTACGTTTACAACAAAAACAAAAACCTGAGAACTCCCGGTAAAGATGCAAAAAAAGATATTGACCAGTACCTAGAGCTTTACGTCAATTTCAGACTGAAAATCCGGGAAGCTGAGGCGCTGCAATACCACGAAAAGGAAACTTTCAGAAAAGAACTTGAGCAATACCAGAAAGAACTTGCCGAGCCCTTTCTGACTGCCAATGAATTTACCAATGAAAAAGTAAAAGAAGCTTACGAACGCTATCGTCAGGAAGTGCACGCATCCCATATCTTGGTAAGGCATTCCACTGACAGCGCCAAAAATCTGCAGAAAATCCGCTCAGTTCTTGAAAAAGCAAGACAGGGCGAGGACTTCGGCGATCTTGCCTACCGATTTTCGGAAGATCCTTCCGCAAAAACCAACAAAGGAGACCTGGGCTTCTTTTCTATCATGAGAATGGTGCAGGAGTTTGAGGAAAAAGCCTTTACGACTCCTGTCGGACAGATTTCGGAACCTTTCCAGACCAAATTCGGCTACCATATCATAAAGGTGCACGAAAAAATTCCTGCCCGCGGACGCATACAAATTGCTCACATCCTTGTGGGAGCTGACTCGCGAAGGGCCAGCCAAGAAGAGACGGCAGAGGCTTTCGATAAAGCCATGCGAATTCATAATGCGCTAAAAGACGGAGCCGACTGGAGCGAACAGTGCCGGCTTTTCTCCGACCACAAACCGACAGTCGACAAAGACGGCCTGCTTCCGGAGTTCAGTCCGGGCCAAATGCATCCCGACTTCGAAGCTGCGGCCTTTGCACTCTCCAAAGAAAACCCTTACTCTGAGCCCGTGCAAAGCGCCATTGGATGGCATATTCTCAAGTTTGTGCAAAAAAAACCCGTCGCCGAATTCAAAGAAATAGAAAACCGGCTGAAGTCACATGTCCGCTTTAATCTCGGCAAAACGCTTCATCAAGAAGAGCTCGTGCAGCGCCTCAAAAGCAGGTACAACTTTGTGGGAGCCGAAGGAGGCGTCCCGGCCGCAATATGGGAACAAAACCTTACGCACAACGACAGCCTTCCTGTAGCTGCTGCTCCTTTGTTTTATATCGGAAAAAAAGCGTACACGACAAACGACTTTAAAGAATTCGCCGGCAGGCAAAAACCGCTGTCAGATCAGGAATGGAAGGCTCAGGGCTCAAAGCTCTACCAGCAATTCGTTAAAGAACAGCTGCTGGCTTACGAAAAAGAAAACCTGGCTCTGGTAAATGACGATTACAAATACCTAAGCCAGGAATACCACGACGGCATTTTGCTGTTTCAGCTCATGCAGGATAAAGTCTGGAACTTTGCCAACCAGGATACAGTCGGACTGGAGAATTTCCTGAAAGCACACCAAGACAATTATCAGTGGCCGGACCGGGTAAAAGTTCAGATGTACAGCTCAGAAAATCCGGAGCTGTATAAGCATATGAAGCACTGCCTGGAAGAAAAAGACTTAGCCAAGGACAGCCGAAAACAACTGGAATGCCTCCAGAAGAAATTGCCTGACCTGTCAGTCCGAGAAGGCGTGTTCAACCATAATGACTCCATTTTTAATCAACGAGTCGCCATGAATCCTGGAGAATACAGCTACCAAAAAAATGCGCGCCATTACTATGTTAAAGTAAAGGAAGCGCTGAAAGCCCGCCCGCAGGAGCTAAAGGAAATCAGAGGAACTCTTGTTGCCGATTACCAAGACCACATTGAAAAAGAGTGGCTTCAGGAGCTGAGGAAGAAATATGAAGTGAAGGTAAATCAGCGGGTTCTGAAAGCATTGTACAGAGAATATGAGAATAACAAAAAGTAATTTAGCTGCTATATGGGGAATCTCCCTGTTGCTGGGAAGCTGCCAGTGGCTGGGAATTTCAAAAGAATCAACACATAATCCGGACCCTGCGAAAAAAATCATCGCAAGAGTTCACAGCAACTCCCTCTATGCTTCGGATATCGAGAACTTGACAAGCAAAACCCGGGGGAAAGCAGACAGCGCACAAACTGTAAAGCGTTTTGTGCGGGCATGGATAGACAAACAACTGCTCATGGCGGAAGCCAAAAAGCTCTCCACTTACAATGAAGCCAAGATCAGGCAAAAAGTCCTGGACTACCAGTATGCACTGATGGCTTTTGAATACGAGCGCAATTACCTGAACAAAAACCTCGACACAGAGGTGTCCCAGGAAGAGATACAGCGGTATTACGACTCGCACAAAGAAAACTTCGAGCTTAAGCAGAACATCGTAAAAGGCTATCTGGTAAAAGTTTCCAAAAAAGAACCAAGGAAAAATCTGAACCGGTTTCGAAAATGGCTGCGGTCGCCGAAAACAAAAGACCAGGAGGCGCTCATAGAGTTCAGCTACTCCACTGCGGCCAACTATATTTTTGAGTTGGAACAATGGATGGACTTTGACCAGCTGGTTAAACTGACCCCTTTCGCCAAGCTTCCCAACAAAGTTGATTTTTTGAAAAAAAACAAGACAACTGAGCTGAGCGACAATGAATACGTGTATTTTCTGAATATCCGGGATTATAAAATCACCGACCAGATATCGCCTATGCAGATGGTGGAAGACGATATCAGGAAAATAATTTTGAATAAACGAAAGATTGCGCTTATTTCAGCGTTAAAAGAACAGATTTATAAACGAGCGGTAAAAAATAATGAGTTTGAGATTTTCGAAAATGAATAAAGCTTTCTTGGTGGCCTTAATGCTTTGCCTGGGAACGTTCAAAGGGTTTGCACAAGAGGCAGTAGCCGACCGAATCATCGCAAAAGTTGGCGACCTTATCATCCTGGAGTCGGAGCTGGAACGCACTTACGCCCAGATGCAGCAAGCGGGCTATGCCCAGGCGCCCACACGATGCCAAGTGCTTGAGCAACTGGTAGTGAACAAAGTAATGGTGGTTAAAGCTGAAATGGACTCGGTAATCGTTACGCCGGAAGAAGTGCAGGCCGAACTGGGCCAGCGAATGCAGATGATCATTTCACAAATCGGATCCGAAGATAAAATCGAAGAGTACTACGGCAAAACACCCGAAGAATTTCGAAAAGAACTCGAAGAGCCTTTGTATGAGCAGAAGGTGATACAAAAAATGCAGCAGGAAATCACCGGGAACATCAAGGTAACGCCGCAGGAAATTGAAAAATTCTTCAATGACATCCCACTGGCACAGCGCCCGTATTACTCTACGGAGGTGCAGGTAGGACAGATTGTCAGAAAACCCATTGTAAACGAAAAAGAAAAATCGCGTGTTGAGCTCTTTCTGCTTGACCTGAAAAAGCAAGTGGAAAACGGCACTGAATTCGGCAGCCTGGCCAGAAAATACTCCGAAGACCCGGGGTCGGCAGCCAACGGAGGCGAGCTGGGCTATATGAAAAGAGGCCAGCTGGTGCCTGAATTCGAAGCGGTAGCCATGAAACTAAAGCCGGGAGAAATCGGCGAGCCGACAGAATCGGACTTCGGTTTTCACCTCATTCAGCTGATTGACCGCCGAGGAAACGAATTCAACGCCCGCCATATCCTGGTGAAACCCAACCCGACCGACGATGACTTTAACAAAGCGTCGCATTTTCTTGACAGCCTGCGAACTCTGATAAAAACTGACTCCATCACTTTCGAGAAAATGGCCAAAGAGCATTCAGAAGACAAACTGACTTCGGGACAGGGCGGTTACTTCCTGGGCAGCTCGGGCGAGTCGCAGATTCCTGTGGACAAACTCAACTCAGAAGTTTTCTTCACCATTGACACGATGAAAGTGGGATCCATCACTGATCCGATAAAATTCCGTCAGCAAGACGGTTCGGAAGCAATGCGTATTTTGTTTTTCAAAAGCAAAAAGGCGCCGCACGAAGCCAATATGCTGGATGACTATCAGAAACTCATGCAAATGACCATGAACTCCAAAGTGCAGGCCGCGCGTTTGAAATGGTTCCAGAAAGCCAAAAAGGATGTGTTTATTAAAATTGTTCCGGATTATTCCTGCGTTAATCTCAATCCGTAACATCTCAATATACCCCCCGGCGGGACAAAAAAAGACTTTCACTCGATTGGAAGTCTTTTTTTTGAAGAAAATATTTTTTAATGAATTTTTTTGACTATGCAAACCGTTAATACTGTTGCAGGCAGAAAAAACAGCGACAATCAGAAACTCCGAAGTCTTCCGGCCCGGCTCCAAAATCCGCAGTTTTAGTACAATACTTGCATCAAAGTGATAAAGATTTTTTTATAGCTCAAAGGATTTTACCAAACAATATACAACCATAAAACCCGGCAGCTACCCGCTTTGCAAAGCATGCGCCGGAGTGTTTTTAACCCCTGATACATGAGTACATTCAAATCTGACGTAGAAGCTGCCGACAGCTTGTTTGAAGCTTACAAAAGCCTTTCAAGAGAAATCGGAAAAGTCGTTATTGGACAGGAGGAGGTTGTGCAGCAAGTGCTCACTTCCATATTTTGCCAGGCGCACAGCCTGCTGGTCGGCGTGCCTGGCCTTGCCAAAACACTGCTGATCAAGACAATTTCAGAAGCCCTGGATCTGAGCTTCAACCGAATACAGTTTACTCCCGACCTGATGCCTTCCGACATTCTGGGCGCCGAAACCCTGGACAATGAAAGAAACTTCGTCTTTATCAAAGGACCGGTGTTCGCCAACATCGTGCTTGCCGACGAAATCAACCGTACCCCTCCAAAAACACAGGCGGCTCTTCTGGAAGCCATGCAGGAAAAAACCGTTACGATTGCCGGAAAACACTTCCGCCTGGACGAGCCATTTTTTGTGCTGGCCACGCAAAACCCCATCGAGCAGGAAGGAACGTATCCTTTGCCCGAAGCCCAGCTCGACCGGTTCATGTTCAATATCCGCCTTGACTATCCGTCATACGAGCAGGAAGTGGACATCGTGAAGGCGACCACCTCGGGCGAAACAAAATCGATAAACAAAGTAATTGGAAAAGACGAAATAGTAGCCTACCAAGGCCTGATACGCCGCGTGCCTGTTCCTGACAATGTGGTGGAATATGCCGTAAAACTTGTGCACCGCACCCGGCCTAACACGCCAATGGCCGCACCAGCCACAGAACAGTACCTGGAGTGGGGCGCAGGGCCTAGAGCCTCGCAGTTTCTTATCATCGCCGCCAAATGCCACGCCCTGCTTCAAGGCAAATATTCGCCTGACATAGACGATGTGCGAGACGTTGCCGTACCGATACTAAGGCACCGTATACTAAGAAATTTCAAAGCAGAGGCCGAAAGAAAATCAGCCGAAGCGCTTATACAGGAACTGCTTTGATCAAAAGCTTTTTTGCAACGGGCATTCGGGCATCCGAACCCGTTGTTTCTAATTTTTTTAAAATAAAAAAAGCCTCTCCCGAATCGGAACAGAAGAGGCTCAACTCAAATAGGTATAAGAATAAATTATTGTTAGGTTCTAATAATCAATACAGATAGGGTGTAATAGGTAACCGAAGGTTTTTAACTTTTTAAGAAATATTTTCTCGACTCTATCAATTCCAATACCCCTTCCGTAACTAGATAACGAACAGACTTCCCGTTTAGGATATTATTTCGGATAAAAGTAGCCGAAATATCTACCATCGGCGCCGGCACAAAGCTTACTTTCGGGTGTTCGTCGAAACGGCTCGGTTTGCTTTGCGGCCTGGGATAAACAATCAGTCCGTATTCCAAAATCTTCTCATGGTTTTTCCACTTGTGAAAATGCGACAGATTGTCTCCGCCCGCAATCACTTGGAACTTATGCCGCGGAAATTTTTCGCTCAGATAAGTCAGCGTATCAATCGTATAGCTCGGCTGCGGCATCGAAAATTCCACATCGGTTGCCCGAAAGCGATCGTTGTTCTTAATCGCCTCACGCACCATATCCAGCCGGTCGAACTCATGCAGCAGCGACGACTTTTTCTTGAATGGATTCTGAGGAGAAACCACAAACCAAACCTCGTCCAGCTGCGCGTAGTCTACAATCGCATCGGCGATGATCAGGTGACCTATGTGAATGGGATTAAACGATCCGAAAAACAAGCCCACATTCATAACAGAGTAAATTTTGGATGCAATGACAAATTTAAAAAAATGTCACTCTTTACTAAAAAAACAAGCCCTTGTTTAAGTAAAAAAACAAGCATGCCGCACCGCTTCCGGCAATTTACCCTGCTATCGCAGTTGTTGTGGAAAAAGCGTTTCCAACCGATGCAGCAAATCCAAAAAGAATTACTTTGATATAAACTCGTTTACCACTTCCTGTGCCTTGGCAAAAGACTCGTCCAGATCCTCGTTCAGCAGCGAATAGTCGAACTGGTCCTCGAAACTCATCTCGAATTTGGCTTTAAACAAACGCTGAGAAATGCTGTGCTCGTTGTCTGTCGCTCTGCCTTTAAGACGTTTTTCCAATTCGTCCACCGACGGCACCTTCACAAAAACCGACAGCGCTTTTTCACCAAAATATTTCTTAAGATTGATGCCGCCTTTCACGTCCACATCAAAAATCACATGTTTTCCCTCGTTCCAGATGCGCTGAATCTCTGTTTTTAGCGTGCCATAGAAGTTACCCTGGTAAACCTCTTGCCATTCTACAAACTCGTCATTGTCTATCTTTTGCTTAAACTCATCGGGTGTAAGAAAAAAGTAGTCTTTGCCGTTGCTTTCGGCACGTCCGCGCTTGTCGCGGGTGCAGGCCGAAATCGAAAAGCCCAAATCATTTCGAGTTTCCAACAGGTGGCGCACGATTGTCGTTTTTCCTGATCCCGAGGGTGCTGAAAAGATAATGACCTTGCCTTCTTTATTTTCCATGTTTGTAGAAGCTGTAAATGTTAACGATTAGTATGGTTAGCCCCCTTTCGCAAGGGGGAAAGACTTGTCTTGTTTGAAGAAAATTGTATTTGAAATGTTTGGCAAAACACAGACAGACGTATAGAAACACCGCTTGCCGCACGAAGGAATGTGCGCATCTGTCCTGTACAATATGAGAAAATAGATTTTTTTGCCATTCGCAAAACTAGAAAAGAAAAAATAGACTGCCTACAGGCAATCGCACATTCTGTTATTTTTCATAAAAAAAGAAAATAATTTGTAAGATTAATTTGTTCAGTTCGGGGCAAAAAAGTCATGAAAGCGGCACTGCCCCCTTACTTAGCAAGAAAAACTCCTTGCCGTTCCAGAATGACAGGAGCTATGCTGTTTGTCAGAAACCGGCTTTAAGGTTGCGGATAAAATGCCTCAGCGCTTCGGGTTTCGTCCGGCCGCCGTCCCACTTCTTGCCTGTGTACAAGCGTCCGGATTTCAGGTGTTTCACATAAAACTTATACACCTTTTCAGTTGAAACCGGCGGCTTGGCTTCTCCTTTTTCTTTCCAGTTCAAAAAAGACTTAATGCTTGCCTCTGAGTCATGAAGGCAAAGCAACACGAAACTGGAACCTTTTTTACGTATTTTCTCCTCGGTCTTTCTAAACTGATCGTAAGCCACCCAAGCGTAAGCAAAAGGATATTCCTGCGCCAGCAAAGTGTCCAGCTGATTTTGTTCCTGAATCCTTCGCTGGTTTTCGCGCTCCACCTGGTTTTTCAACTCGCTGTTGACTGTATTGGCTGGAATATTATCCGGAAGTTCCCACGCCTTAAACTCAGGAACGCCGAGCTGTCCGGATTTCAGATTTTGATTGTAACTCTGAAATATCTGCGCCTTGGCATAAACCTGAGGATCAAAATACTCAGGCCGGTCCAGAATCAAATGGTTTCCGATGGAAGGATTCGTTTTGTTGAGGTCCAGATTCACCTGCTCCATAAGCGCCGGAAGATCCGACGCCTCGAAATAATAAGCGCCTTGCCCTTGACTGACCAGGCTTCGCTTGCCGTTAAAGGAACTCACGATCAGCTGATACCGCTTCTCTCCCCCGCCGCCGACGGTTTGTTTAAGAAACAGAAGATTTGAAATTCTCCGATTGCGCAGCATGTAAGCCCGCTCGAAAAGCGGACGAACGCCTGCAAAAAAATCGTCGGCATAAAAGTAAGCAACCGGATCTATGAAAAGCTCCCTCAGCAACGGATGAAGCTCTGAAGCCGTTTTCTTCCAATCGGAACGCTGCTCTGTGCGCTTGTCCTCCACCTGAACAAGCACCGCCGAACGGCTGGAGCGAATGTCCTTTGGAAATTCCGATCCGTAGTTAAGGAAACGGTCGTGCAACAGAGGAAACAGCCCCTCATCCTGCGCAAAGCCTTTAAGCACCGGCAACATAAAAATACAAGCGGTTATCACAAATCGGGAGAATTTCATTTTCTAATGAATTAAAAGAAATAATATTTTAATATATTACGATTTTATCAGAAAGCAAACAGCTTCGTAGCTGAAACAAAGCGCAGCGAACTCTCTAAACGAAAACTCATTTGTAAATTATTATAAAAGCGGAGGACATCTAAAGCCAGAACTCATTTTTTTATACATCCAAATAAAAAAACACAGGAAACTTCCCTGATTACAGCTTTTCAAAATCGAAACTGTCGATAATCTCAGATATCGCCTGTGGAAAACCATCAAAAACAGATGAAAGACAAGAACATACTGGAAGTCAATAAGCTCAGCAAACGCTATGGGAGCATTCGGGCTCTCACTGACTTCGACATGCGCCTCCAAAGCGGACAGATTGTAGGACTTCTGGGGCCGAACGGCAGCGGAAAAACCACCGCGCTAAGCATCCTGCTGGGTGTGAACCCGGCCAATTCGGGTTCTTACAGCTGGTTTGGGAAATCGGGCGACGTGGCCAGCGTGCGAAGGCGAATCGGCGCTGTGCTGGAAGCTCCAGCCTTTTACCCGTACATGAGCGGCGAGGAAAACCTGAAAATCGTGGCAGACATCAAACAGGCGGATTATTCTGAAATCGGCGCGCTGCTGGAAACCGTTGAGCTTTCCGAATGGCGCAAGTACAAATTTTCCCAATACTCGCTGGGCATGAAACAGCGGCTGGCCATCGCGGCTGCCCTGCTGGGCAATCCCGAGGTGCTAATTCTGGACGAACCAACCAACGGACTTGATCCGAAGGGCATTGCCGAAATTCGGGAGATCATTTTAAAAATCGGCAAGCAGGGCAAAACCATCCTGCTGGCCAGCCACCTGCTGGACGAAGTGCAAAAAATATGTACCCATGTGCACATCCTGCGCAAAGGCACAACGCTGTATTCCGGTGCGGTAAGCGAAATGCTGCAAGGAGATAAATGCTTTGAACTGAAAGCAACCGACCCGCAAAAGCTTCAGGAAGCGCTGGAAAAAATTGACTGGGTAAAATCTGTCAGAAAAGAAGGCGAGCTGTTTGTGGCAACAATCGCTCACGAGTCCTATGTAGACGAATTCAGCACAAAGCTTTCGCAAAGCGGCCTGGTGCTCACGCATTTTGCTGAAAGAAAAGGCAATCTCGAAAAAGAATTTTTGAAACTTCTAAACCAATCAGAATCATGAACCGACTGCTGCGAATCGAAATACGAAAACTGAAAAACAGCGCATCCTTTTGGGTGCTGTCGGGCTTGTACGCCCTGATGTTCGTATTCGCCGTTTATACGATACAGAACTTTACGTTCGACTTCAATTTCAACGGAAACACGATCAACGGCGGCGTACGGCAGTTTATGGTCTTTCCGAGCGTTTGGCAAAACATGGCATGGCTTGCTTCTTTTTTCCGAATCCTTCTTGCCATAATAGTGATCACGAGCATAGGCAACGAATACATGTTCCGCACCTTCAGACAAGGCATCATCAACGGCATGTCCCGCACAGAGTTTGTCCTGGGCAAAGTGCTTGCTATTCTTCTTTTCAGCCTCAGCGCCATGGTACTGATTTTTGTAGTGGGCGCCAGCATTGGCCTGGCCAACTCATCCAGCGCCAGCCGTTTTTTTGACCACTTCGAATACATTCCGGCGATAGGCCTTGCCACGCTGGGTTACTTGCTTTTCGCCGCCGTACTGGTTTTTTTCCTGAAAAAAAGCGCACTGTCAATTGCCCTGCTGCTGGCTTACTCTTACGTTATCGAGCCGCTGCTGGCCTGGAGACTGGACGGGATCGGACGGTATCTCCCGCTCAAAGTATTTGACCGCTTAAATACTTTTCCTTACAAAGACAGCGTGCCGGGAATGAACTGGGAAGCGCCATTGGTATATCCTGAGGATGTGGCCGTTTCGGTGGTTTGGATCGGGCTGTTCGTGCTTGTTCTTCTTGCCTGCACCCGGAAAATGGAAATCCGCTAGGCTAACGTTAAGAAAGCGATTTGGTTAAGAAAAGAAAAGTGAGCATAAAGTGATACGCATCATAGTATACGAGAAGCTGGCGGCATATATTTGTTTAAAACATTCTGACGATCTTTAGTAAGAAAATCATGAGAAAAAAAATTGTAGCAGGCAACTGGAAAATGAACAACACTTTGGAAGAAGGAAAAAAACTGACTTCTGAAGTAATCAATATAGTAGCTGACGAACTGACAGACGATGTACAGGTAATCCTGGGCACACCGGCTATCCATTTGGACAGCGTAGGCAAGCTTTTGAAAGATGCTCCTAAAGTAGCTCTTTCGGCTCAGAACTGCAGCGAGCACGCAGCGGGCGCTTACACTGGAGAGATTTCAGCAAAAATGCTGACTTCGGTAGGCGCAGAATACGTAATTCTTGGACACAGCGAAAGAAGAGAATACTTCAACGAATCTAACGAGCAGCTGGCGAAGAAAGTAGACATTGCCCTGGAAAACGGCTTGACTCCTATCTTCTGCTGCGGCGAAGCGCTTGAAATCCGCGAAGCGGGCACTCAGAACGAGTACGTATGCCAGCAGCTTACAGAAAGTTTGTTCCACCTTTCGGAAGAAGACTTCAAGAAAATCGTTATTGCCTATGAGCCAATCTGGGCTATCGGAACAGGCAAAACGGCATCGGCTGCGCAGGCTCAGGAAATGCACGCGGCTATTCGCGCGCACCTGACAAGCAAATACGGTGCTGCCGCTGAAGAGACTTCTATTCTTTACGGAGGAAGCTGCAAGCCTTCTAACGCAAATGAAATCTTTGCCGGCAAAGATGTTGACGGCGGTTTGATCGGCGGCGCGTCACTGGCTGCACGTGATTTTGTAGAAATCGCGAAATCTTTCTAACAGCTGGAAAACTTTTTTTGAGGAGCCCTGCAAGCACCGTTTGCAGGGCTTTTTATTTAGTAATTTTTTTCAAAAAAAGCCATTTTTGCCTTAACCCAAGAAATTAATTTCAAACAGAATACACACAACAAATCGCGCCTTATGGCTTTAATTAAAAAATACCCCTCATTATTCATATAAGTTATTGATTTTTATAATACTATATAAAGTTTACTTATGAAATAATGACATATCATTTTTATTTTTATCCTAAAAACATGATCTTGCAACCCCTCTAGGACTATTTTTTTATTGTAATTAATCGAAGATGTTATGAAAACGCTATTAAACGCGCGACATGCACAGGTGATTCTCAATTCCGAATGGAACTGCGTATGGACAACTTTCAAGGGATATGCAACCCCCGAAGAGTACAGAAAGACTATTGACAAAGTGCTGGAAGGCGTACTCCGTCACAACGTGCCCTTTACAGTTGCAGACGCAAGAGACCAGGCAATTGTAAACAAGGAAGATATCGGATATACGGCATCTCAAGCACAGAAAATGACTCAGGCAGGGGTACGGCACCATATTATCATTCAGCCAGAAAGTTTTTTCACCAAGCAGTCAGTAAAGAATTTTAAAAATGAAACAGACAAAATGGGCAACTATACCATTCACAATGTTTCAACTGAAGACGAAGTGCACAGACTTATTGAAGAGCTTGGCGCAAACGCTGGCTAAAGCCTTCAGCACCGAGCGCTAAACCAGGGGAGGAGGACTTGGACTAATCAGCTCATGCGTCAAAGGGCATCTTGAATCTTGATGCCAATGCAAAAAGCCTTTGGGTTTTACCGCAGTCTTGCCGCGGCAGCTCCTCCCCGGTTATGCTCTCGAATATGAGAAGATCACTGTACAGCATAAGTACACAGTTTTAACCTTAGAGGTTGTCTTAGAGCAAAAAAATCATGAGCTGTTCGGCTAAATCTGTTTTCTCAAACTAAGTCATCTTCCCGATTCACATGACGCGGATTGTCTCTCTGCAGCCGCACATGCCTTCCTCTGGTCTTTCCAATAAAATACTTCATAATCGGAGCGGAAAGCACAATCGTGACAATAACCATAACAACTATAGCTACAAACAGCTCGTCATTGATAAGCCCTTCACCCAGGGCTATAGCCCCCAAAATGACTTCTAACGTTCCATGCGTATTCATTCCGAAACCAAGCGCCAGCGCCTCGCGGGTTTTCATCCCCCCAGCCTTGGCTCCCAGGCCTGCTCCTACAACTTTCCCGACAAATGCCAGCACAATCAGCACGATCACCAGCGGAATGTTCAAACTCTCAACAAAATTGATATGCAGTCCTATGGACACAAAGAAAAGCGGCGCGAAAATATTGTTGATAAACTGATGGACAATCTCTTTGGCTTTTTCAGAAAGATTGGCCGAATCGCCCAGCGAAATGCCGATAATGAATGCACCAAATATTGAATGAATGCCAATGTACTCAGTAAAGGCCGCGGCCGTGAAACACAAAGCCATCGACAGCGACAACAAACCGCCCGGCCACGCCAGCATTTTATTTACCCATGGCAGTATTCGGTCAATTACCATACGCCCAATCGTCAGCGTAAAAAGCGTAAAACCCAGCGTAAGGCCAATAGTATGCCATATGGACATTTTATCGGCACCGGATCCCATCATGCTCAGAATTACCGTAAAGATCAGCCAGCCCAGAATATCGATTATCATTGCCGAAGCGATGATCAGCATGCCCATACGGCTCTTGAAAATGTTCAGATCCATCAGTATGCGGGCAATAACCGGCAGGGCCGTAATCGAAAGCGTCGTTCCTATAAACAGCGCAAAAACCAGCCGCATGCCGGGGTTTTCGTTTCCGAAAAACTCAGGAAAGAAATACGCGCCCGCAAAACCGACGACAAGCGGAAAAAACAACGCCAGGATGCTGATATACACAGCCCGTTTTCCCTGTTCCACTGCCAAATGAAGTTCTACTTCCAGACCGGCAATAAACAAAAGCAGTATTACGGCCACCTGAATAAAACCATCGAGCACCAAAGCGGAATTGCCCTCCAGCGGAAACAGATACTGATTGACTTCCGGAAAATAGTGCCCCAGGATCGTGGGGCCCAGTATAACACCGGCTAAAATTTCTCCCACCACAGCAGGCTGCTTGAGCTTCCGAAAGACTTCAGCCAATGCCCGGGCTGTCAGCAGCATCAGACTCAGCTGCAGCATGAGAACGATTATTTCTGAATGGTTGAGTTTCTCCATGCAAGTTTGATTAAAAAAAGATCGATAAAATGGCCTCGGGATTAGTGCACAATCAGCAGGTTGGTCGGCAAATTGGCAATGATGTACTCCAAATCCCTGCGCAGGAAACGGTCCAGCAGATCCAGCTTCCGCTCCAAACCCCGCATGATCAGCAGATCGGCATTGTTTTTCTCTGCATACTCCGCCACCACATGGCCCGGCCTTCCGGCGCCTACTTTTATGTTTACCCTGGCACCTCGAGTGTCAATATGCTCAAGCTTCGATTCAACTTCATGCAATTCGTGACTCACCAGCCGTTTCTTAATTTCTCCGTATTCCTGTTCTGATCCTTCGCTGGCAATCGACATGCTCAGCCCGTAAAGCGGCACCTCCCTTACGATGTGCACCCACGCTTTTTCTTTTTTGCCCAGTTCCAGGCCGTCTATCAGCGCATGAGCGGGAACAACATCGTTCCCGGCCTGAATGACAATCCGCCTGAACGGCTTGGGCTTCCTGGACGGTTTGACGAGCATAAGCACCGAGCAATCCGCTTTCCGAAGAATGCGCCGCGCAATTGAGCCCATGTAATATCGGTACAGATTTTCTTTTTTCAGCGCACCGGCTATCAGCAAGTCAACTTTTTCGCTGATGCAGGCTTTCAATATCATTTCGGCGGTGTTACCCTCCTTCCACAGAAAAGCGGAATGATCTTCGGCAATGCCCACCTTCCGGATGATGCGCCTAAGTTCCTGATCTTCTTTCTCATTGAATTTACCAACGTGAATCAAAAGCAATTCAGAGTCAAAAAGCTGCTGTATGCGGTGCGCTTCGGCCAACAGGGCTTCGCAAGTAGGCGAAAGCGCTACTGCAACGGCGATTTTCTTATACATGCCTAAAATGGTTTTAAAAGAGTAACTGTCAAAAAATACGGAAAATGGCCTTGGCCCGGTTTATTCCTATTTTCCCACAGCATCCTAAACAATATACCCATTTTCCTTCTCTTTTATTTGAAAAGCTTTGATTTTTACAAAGATGGAATTGCTTCGCTTTTAAAAAGTTGCCGCATTGCGTATCTTTGCAAGCTATGGCAAAGAAAGACAAAAACAACGATAACAATCCGCTCAAACAAATCATTGGTCACGCAAAAGAATACGGCTTTGTGTACCAGTCGAGCGAAATTTACGACGGCCTTCAGGCAGTGTACGATTACGGTCCGTACGGCAACGAACTGAAGAAAAACCTGAAGGAGCTTTGGTGGCAAAGCATGACGCGCCTGAACCAGAACATCGTCGGCATCGACGCCTCGATTTTCATGCACCCGCTGACTTGGAAAGCCTCGGGACACGTTGACAGCTTCAACGACCCGATGATTGACAACAAAGACTCAAAAAAGCGCTACCGCGCCGACGTACTTCTGGAAGAAAAAGCCGCCGAATACGAGAAAGCCGGCGACAATGCCAAAGCCAGCGCTTTGCTGCAGAAAATGGGCCAGCTGCTGGACGCCGAAGACCTTGAGGCAGTGCGCCAGCTGATCATTGATGAAGGAATTGTTTGTCCTGTTTCTGAAACTGCCAACTGGACGGAAGTGCGCCAGTTCAACCTGATGTTTTCTACCCAGGTGGGATCGGTGGCCGACGATGCCTCGGAAATCTACCTGCGTCCGGAAACCGCCCAGGGGATTTTCGTAAACTTTCTGAATGTTCAGAAAACCGCCCGCATGAAAATTCCTTTCGGAATTGCCCAAATCGGAAAAGCTTTCCGAAACGAGATTGTGGCGCGCCAGTTCATTTTCCGCATGCGCGAATTCGAACAAATGGAAATGCAGTTTTTTGTGCGCCCGGGAGACGAAATGAAGTGGTACGAGCACTGGAAAGAATCGCGCATGAAGTGGCACAAAGCCCTGGGAACTCCTGAAGAGAAACTGCGCTTCCACGACCACGACAAACTGGCTCACTACGCCAACGCCGCTGCCGACATCGAATTCGATTTCCCATTTGGTTTCAAAGAAGTGGAAGGCATCCATTCCCGAACAGACTTTGACCTTAGCCAGCACCAAACGCTTTCGAAAAAGAAACAGCAGTATTTCGACACCGAAATCAACAAGAACTACGTGCCTTATGTGGTGGAGACTTCCATCGGCGCCGACCGCCTGTTCCTGATGGTGCTGTCGAATGCCTACACCGAAGAAATGGTTGGCGAAGGCGACAAAGCGAAAATGCGCACATTCCTGAAATTCAATCCGGTTATTGCGCCTGTTAAAGCCGCAATCCTTCCGCTTACCAAAAAAGACGGACTGCCGGAAAAAGGAATGGAGATTTTCGAGTCGCTAAAATACGACTTCAACCTGATTTACGAAGAGCAGCAGTCTATTGGAAAGCGTTATACGCGACAAGACCTTATCGGAACGCCGTTCTGTATCGCTGTTGACCACCAAACACTGGAGGACAACACCGTGACTGTCCGCCACCGCGACACCACAGAACAGGAGCGCATCGCTATTGAAGACCTGCACGGGTTCTTGTCTAAAGCCTGCTCGCTTCGCAACGTGTTTGACAAACTATAAAACAAGTCCGGGAATACCAGACCCGGAAATATAAAATCAACTTCAGAGCTGCCGATCATCCGGCAGTTCTGATCAGCTTTAAAAAAACACCCCAAACCCTTCGACAACAGGATTTGGGGTGTTTTTTTGCTTCAGAAATGCTGATTTTCCGAGAAAGTCCTTTCAGAAAATCATCTCTCCGGCGGCCAGTTCCGATTCTCGGCCAAAATAGTTCCCCAGTGACTTTTCGCCGCTCGACAGTAAAAGCCGTGTTTTTCAAGTATCTCCATACCCTCCTTCTGGAAAGTCTCGGTATGAACTTCCAAATTGATATAGCGCACTTTCGAGAGCCATGACAAATCGCCGGCGCGGAAAATCTCTTCTTCGGCGCCCTCAATATCCATTTTCATAAAATCCACCTGCGTCAAACTGTGGCTTTCCAATATTTCTCCAACAGTAACCGCTTCCACTTGCCGCATCTCCTGCTGCGAACCGGAATGTATGCTGAAAGCATCGGCGTCGGCTTCCGCATCATACTGAATAAAACCATTCTCCTTCCACACAGCCTGGTTGTAAACTTTGCAGTCCGGCAAATGCGCTGTATTTTTCTGAGCCACCAAAAAATTGTGCGCGTCCATTTCAAAGCCCAGAACCTTTGCTTCGGGATACAAATGCTTAAAATGGCGAACGGTCAGTCCGATATTCGTACCGATGTCCAGAATAACCGGCCTTGCCGCAAGGGGCTTCCAGGGCAAATGGTACTGATGATAAAACACATATTTCAAAACACTGCGGTCAATTTCGCTGTCGGCGCGCAGCCAGACTGGTTCGCCCCCCAGTTTTTTAATATTGAATGGAAGCAGCTCTTCATCGCTTTTCACAGCTTTGTAAAAATTTCCGAATTCAGAAGCCGGCAAAAGCCTGGTCAGCATATAAAACTCATATGCATAACCCGCTATTCGGGAGTAAAAAGGTGTACCTGGACTAAATTTCATGATTTGGGAATAATAAACCGGCAGGAAAGTTACAAAAATGCAACAGCTTCTTCAGAAAGAGAAGGGAAAAACTTCGGGATTGAAAACAGTAGAAAATAATCCCACAGCAAAAAACGTATAATAATAATTTAAATAACTCAATATTTTATTTAGCTTGCCTTACGCGCTTATTAGTTAATTTATTTTTTATGAGAATAAAAATTTTTTTCATTCGCTCCGAAAAGAGCCGAATGCTTCCCATGGATTACCAATATGGACTTAGCAGCTGGGTCTATCGCATACTGCAAACCGCAGATCGCGAGTTTTCGGATTTTCTGCACAATACGGGCTACGGCGACGAAAATAAAAGCTTCAAGTTCTTCACTTTGTCGGAGCTGAATCTTTTCCCTTTCCGGGTATGGAAAGAGCAACGGCTTTTCGAACTGAAAGGCAACGCCTTCAGCGTGCAAATCAGCTTTCTGATAGACCGGGCTTACGAAGAATTCGTCAAAGGGCTGTTCATGCACCAAGAAGGCTTCATCGGCAACCGCTTCAACGGCATTGACTTCAAAGTGAGCGGAAT
>JAKSBZ010000333.1 GCA_022360875.1 Cytophagales bacterium
CCTGATTTCCTGCGAATCCGTTTTGCGGCGCATGCTTATGCCTGCGTTCCTTTTCCGGTTGTAATCCGGATTCAGCAGCATTTCCGCCGGCACGTCGAAAAAATCCGGGTCGCCCAAATGCACCGAACGGTCAGCATATACGCACCGTTCAAGTTCGGTCATCTGATGAATCGCCTCCGATAAATAATTTTTCTCAGGACAATATAGTTCTTATAAATGAAAAAATATCATAAAATACTTATGTGTATAATTTAATAATTATATATATTTTATTAATTCATTTATTTTTTTACTTTTAAAGTAATGATATAATTTTTTTAGCAACATGAATGAGTCAAGTTTAATTGGGGAGCTTTTAGAGGAAAATGCCGCTTTGCAAAAGCGATTAGAGGGCATAACTCAAAAGTTGGAAGAAACAACTCAAAAACTAAATGAAGCTCTCCGGTTAATTGAACGGCTATCCTTCAAGAAAGACAGCAAGAAGCCTTCCGGCGGACAATCGGGGCACAAAGGGCATTCGCTGAAAAAGGTTGAGACGCCTGATGGAACTGCAGAGCTTAAACCGAATTTCTGCGAGCAATGCGGGCACTCTTTTTCGGAGGATGAGTTTTTGTGTTTGAGTGAACGGCAGGTTTCTGACCTTCCGCAGACAAGCTTACAAACCAAAGTGTACGGTCAGTACGCAGAGGTGTGCGCGTGTGGCAATCATCAAAAAGCGGACTATCCTATGAGCGTCAACGCGCCTGTACAGTACGGACTGAATGTGGATGCGCTGGCGGGATATCTGTCAGTTTGCCAATATGTTCCGTACAAGCAAATGACCGAATTTTTCCGCGGTGTGTTCACTTTTAGCCTTAGCCAGAGCACCATCGACAACCATTTGGAGCGTTTGTCCGGCAAAGGATCTAAGGTGCCAGCAAAAAGCATCCGGTCAGTTTAAAACCGGACAAAACAGCTTTGACGTGCTAAGATCTATTGTTGATATTCTAAAAAAGCAAGGGAAGTATATTCTAGACTTTTTGGTTGATTTAGCCAAGACCCAGCCCCAATGGAGCTGGGATACCTGAGTAGTTGCAAATTTTCGGCTATACATAGATAAAGCATCGTGTGGTTAGGAATTCAATAGCCTAAATAATAAAAAAAACACAATCTCTATGATAAAGAATAATTTCAAACCACTCTTCCAAATGATTCTTGCTATTAGGTTCATGTTATTCTTTTGTATTGAACCCGTTTATTCTCAAAAAAAGGAACATGCGTCTCTCATTCAAGATACTCCTTTTTATTCGCATTCTTCTGTTGCCGAAAAAATTTACCTGCAGTTCAACAGCAAAGTATTCACCACCGACGAAACGATCTGGTTCAAAAGCACGGTAGTCAATGCCACTGACCATACACCCACTTTCTTCAGCGGAGTGCTTAATGTAGAGCTGATCGGCCCAGACAAGAGGATTGTCGAAAGGAAACTGCTAAAGCTCCGAAGGGGAATCGGCAGCGGGCACTTTGATCTGCGCGAAAATTTGCCGGAAGGGAGCTACCAGATCCGCGCTTATACCGAATGGAGCAAGAACTTCGGGGAAGATTTCTTTTTTAAAGAATACATCAAAATCTTCGCTTCGAAAAAAACAGAAAATAAAACCATTCGCAAAATCGCCATCACCGAGCAACAAGAAGGTTCGCGGCGCCTGACTGCCCTTTTCGATCCCTTATTACTAGACAGCTTGCACAAAAAGAAATTGCGCATCAAAATCGAAATTGACGGAAGACTCGACAGCTTATCGATACGCAAAAACGATGTTGGCTTATACGAACTGGACTACAAACTACCTAATAACGCCCTACTGGCCAGCTTGCACATGCTCACCAAAAATCAAAAATCCTCCAGTAGAACCATTTGCTTGGACGAAGACTTTCTGGACTTGCAGTTCTTCCCGGAAAGCGGTGACTTTGTCCACGGCATTTCCACAAAAGTGGGATTCAAAGCGCTCGATGCAACCGGAAAGGGAAAAATATTAAGCGGTAAGATTGTGGATTCGAACAAGCGGGAATGCGGTTCTTTCGAAAGCAATACACTGGGAATGGGAAGCTTTGTGCTGAGCAATCCCGACAGCAGCTTGGCTTACTATGCGGTCTTGCAATCAAAAAATGATGAATTTCTTTCGCTCAAGTTTCCTTTGCCCAAGGTCAAGCCTTCTGGCATGGTGATGTCAGTAACTCGAAAAGATGGAAGAGCGCTGGCAAAAATAAGGTCCAGCACCCTTTCGAACGACAGCCTGCTGCTTCAGGTCTTATGCCGAGGCTATGTTTACCAACAACTTAAAGGCAAATTGCAAAATAGAAAATTAAACTTCTCAATTGCGCAGGAAAGCCTTCCGGAAGGAGTCGTTGCGCTTTACCTGAAGAACATGCATGGACAACCCATAGCAGAAAGGCTTTTTTTCAATGAAAAGAACAAAAAGCGCCTGAAGCTGGAAGTGCTCATGGACAAGAAAAGCTATTCGTGGCGCGAAAAAAGCAAGCTAAAAATCAACTGCTTGAACCAGAAAGGGGATTCTGTAAACGCCAGTATGTCCCTGCTCGTTATCAACAAAGAGCAAATGGGAAGCTGGTTGTACGAGCGACCGAACATGCAGTCTTATATATTATTGTACTCCGATCTGCGAGGAAAAATCGAACGTCCGAACTTTTACTTTGAAAATGACAGCGCAAAACTAGATGACCTAGACGCCTTGCTCCTTACGCAGGGATGGAGGAAGTACAAGTATACCCGGGAGCCGGAAAAACTTGATTTTATGCCTGAGACAGGGCTTACCATTTCGGGTATAGTAAAAGAAACTTTAGGCCATGAAAACAGGAAAAAGAAAGTGGATGTATCTCTCATGACTTTTGGGAAAATAAATGACTTTTATTTTCAGAAGACAGACAGCCTTGGGAAATTCAGATTTAGGGTAAATGATGAATACGGGAAGTCATTGAAAGCAGTTCTTCAGGCAAAAAACGTGATTGGAAAAAATACGAACTACTTAATCAAATTTGACATAAAGAAAGCACCGAACATTTGCTTTGAACAAAGAGAAAACGTGCATATTCCTGACTACAAAACAGAGGAACTCCTTAAAAAAAATCGGGAACGAAAGCAAGTGAAAGAGGATTTTCCAATCTCATCAGGCGATATCATGCTGAAGTCAGTAACAGTAGAGGACTATCAGCTCACGCCACAACGGGAGCAAGTGATGAAAAAATACGGAAAGCCGGATGTAGTACTTAGTGGAGAGAAAATAAAAAAAAAAAAAAAAAAATGGCATTATAGTTTTTTCAATTTACTTGAACACCAATACCAAAAGGATATAAGGATAAAAAAACAGAGAGGATATATTTATGCGCAAGTCGTTGGTTCTGATATTACTTTAATACTCATTGATGGTATTCCTGTTGAACCGAACCAATACGAACTTCTTCCATATGTTTCAGGTAACTCAATAAGTAGTTTTGAAATATTAAAAAAGCCAAAAGGATTTAATGAATTATACATTTCGCTATTCAATGAAATCCCTGAACTAGGAGTAACAGGAGCTATTATTTCAATTTATACATACGGGAAAAAAGGGCTTTATGGAATGTATAATCACAAAGGCATCGCCAAAATCGCCATTCCAGTCTACTCTCCGGTCAAAGAGTTTTATTCTCCAAAGTATCCCCAACACCAGAAAATCAGCTGGGAAAAACCAGACTTGCGCGCTTTATTGCATTGGGAACCCGAACTGAAGAAAGACAATAACGGGCAATATTACAGCTCTTTTTACAATGCAGACAACAGCGGAGAGATGCTCATCATGCTCGAGGCAATTTCCGACGAAGGTGAAATCGGCTATAAGGTGTGGGGCTATGATGTTTTTGAGCAAAAAAGTTTTTTGTAACTACCAGATCCCACTCTATTGGACACTTTCCCACTAAGTGGGTAATTTCAAAACTTTTGGGTTGACATATGATCTCACATTTTGACCAACACCATTTCATAACATTATGCCAACTACTGGACAATGACAGATTTAAGTTCAATCGTGTAATACTCTAAAAACCTATCGCCACAATTGAAATATAGAAACTTTTTTTGATAACGCTCGCACCTAAAAATGTTTCTCATCTTATCACTGCCTCAAACACCATGTAGACTATCAATTAGATTTCTCAAAAAACTTCGGTTTGCTTTAAGAAAATTGGCTGGCGCAGATTTCAAAGCGCTCGTCAAATTCTTTGAGCGTTTCAGTTCCACTAATGCATCAATGCCTTTGCCTTGAGTTCTGGGTTGAGCTTTCCGCTGTCCTCTGATTTTCTTCATGCACTCCATGGATTGCAAATTTTCAATCACGTTCCTAATCTAGTTTTCCGAAGGTATTATTCTAGTCTGCCCTCTCCGAAAAATCATTTAAAAGATTAAAATTATTAGTTTATGGCTTGGCGCTTTTCAATATTTCAAATTTCACACATCTTTATGAACCGGATATTTAAATAATTACATTAACAACCGAGCGCCATCATTCTTCTTTCGATTTTTTTTTAACTTCAGTAAAATTATTGTCAAACGGAAAAAAAAGGAAATTCGGAATATAAATTGATCTCACTAGCATTCTAATACACATCCACACGCAATTACTATAGACATAAATTAGTTTTTATTGCCACTTATTGACATTTGTGTATATTTAGCTATATTAGCTTAAACGATTAACCATATTAAAATATATGTAAATACGATCAATTAAATCAGACTTCTATATGTGCAATTTTTAACTAATTAAGCTATGAGGAAACATTACCGATTATCGCTCATAGGATTTATCTTTTTCACCGCTGCATTATGGGGATGCAACGATGAATTTGACAAGTACTATGATGAACCCGATTGGTTGTTAGGAACAACAATCAAAACGCTAGAAGCGAGAGGCGACTGCAAAATTTTTCTAGAAGGATTAAGATTGACAGGTTTTGACTCTACAATTAATGCTGGCACGTCCAGTGTATTTGCTCCCACTGATGAAGCGTTTCAAGCATATTTTCAAAAGAAAGGCTATTCAAAATTACAAGACATTCCCAAAAGTGATTTAAAGAATATTATAGGCTATCATTTGCTGAAACAGCCATATTCGAGGTATCAACTTTTTCATGCATCCGTTTGGGGGACTTGGGATGAAATAGGCGCAAGATGTTTCAAAAAGCAAACGATGTATCAAGCACCTATGACAGTAGCTAAGCATCAAGGAAACAACATTAATGTAGGAAGCTGGCCAAAATTTGTCCCTTTCTTTTCTGATGAGTCACTGGAAGACAGGAGGCTGGAAAAGGACGATTACTTTTATTTTTATCCGCAAACGAAAGAATGGAAAGGCTTTCACATGGGAAACGCAGCTGTGATAGAGCAAGAAATTTCAACAAACAACGGTTATGCTTATATCCTGGATCAGGTAGTAGAACCTTTACCAGCAATAGAGGAGCTGATGCGGGATAAAAAAGAATATTCTATGTTTTATGAGGTCTTGCAGCGTTTTGAAACTTATGAAAATCGTACTGAAACTCCGATGAAAATATGGGACGTTGATACGATCTACGAGAAAAGCTATGGAACACTGATACCGAATGTCGCCTCTGAGCTCACAGAAGAGTATGTTCACGGAAAGAAAAATTTTGGCGGAGAACATATAAATTTTGCGGTTTACATTCCGAATAACGATGCAATGCAAAGCTATCTTAATCAAACATTTTTGAAAGACGGGATTACATTGGATGATGTTCCCAAGGAAGCGTTAAGTTTTTTAGTTAAAGCACACATCGGCGGTCCCGAAATGCCTTCTGCTGTCAAAAAAAATGGTTTTTATAATCCTTTCGGAGAAAGTTTGCCCTTTGATCTTGATGCAGATGTTGATTTTAAAATAATTGCATCCAACGGCTCTTTTTACGGAGTCAATAAAGTTTTGGTTCCGAATATATTTAAATCAGTAGGAGCTGAATTGCTTTTTAACCCAAAATATAGCCTATTTATGAAGGCGCTATATCTTAACGGGACATTTACAACTCTAAGCAATTCTAACAGCGAATATACAGTATTCGCTCTTAGTAATGAAACCATGAAAGCGGCTGGCTACAGCATCGGCTTTGATGAAGACGGGAATGACGTAATAAAAAAGAAAAATAAAGAGGGAGACTATATCGCACTAAAACCCAATGAGTTAAACAAGTTCGTCGTTTCACACTTTGTTTTTAGTAATATAAAAGGGAATTCGGAAAACAGAATTTTGGAGACTTCTAAAGGAGATAATGTTCAAGTTAAAAACGGTAAAGTTTTGTTAGGAGGAAATATTGAAAATTCTTCTTTTCCATCTCGCATAGCCGGAATAGAAGCCGAAGGATCTAACGGAGTAGTATGGGAGGTTGACAGTGAATTGATTCCTCCAAGTTTGGATGCCGCCCAGGTTCTTGAACAGGATAAAGATGTAGATAAATTTTTCGAGTTGCTGAAAAAGGCAAGAATTGTTAAACTAAATAGATCTGACGACACTTTCTTTTTGAATTTTTCTGATAAAATGAGTGTTTTCGCTCCAACAAATCAAGTGTTAGAGTCTAAACAAGAATGGTTCAATTTGGCAGCAACACTTCCGAAACCTTCGGTTAAAGACTGTGATCTTACTGACGAGCAAAAGAAGGGAATAGAAAAACTAGCTCAAGAGTTACGCTATTATTTTGTGAATAAACGCGTGTTTGATGTCGACACAGAGTCCGGAAAATATCAAACTCCTAGGATTGATAAAGCATCAAGTGATGAATATAATGAGTTCTACGAATATATTGAAATTGAAAGTCAAAACGGAAAACTTACTGTAATTGATCATGCAGGAAATCGTGTTGAGGCAAAAGGAAATATTTTTTCTAAAAATGGAGTAATCCATAAAATTGAGTCATTGCTTCAGCCAAAAAAATTGACCAATCAATAGTTGAACCTTTAAATGATATTTTTTGTGAAAAGATCATATATAAATACATTGTTGTTTTGTCTGTTAGGCGTGGGAAATGTTTTTGCGCAAAAAAGACTTATCAAAGGAGTCGTGACAGACAAAGAAGACGGAACTCCGTTGATAGGGGTTACGGTTGTAGAAGTGGACGCCAATGGTCGTTTTGTAAATGGAGCACAAACGGACTTCAACGGAATGTATTCCTTGACGATTAGTCAGGGAAATGTAAAAATTCAATTTTCATACATAGGTTATCAATCGGTAACGGAAATTGTCGGAAGCCGAACCAAAATAGACATAGCGTTAGGCGCAGATGTGCAGGCTTTAGATGAAGTGGAAATTGTAGCCGACAAAATGGATTCAGAGGGGCAAATAAAAGTACGGAATCAAACCGTCGCCGTGAGCCGGGTTCAGATGTCAGATCTGGAAGATCTTCAGGCGACATCCCCTGCAGAAGCCTTGCAAGGGCGTATTAGCAACGTAGATATCGTGGCGGATTCAGGGGATCCAGGCGCAGGAATTAGTATTCGTATTCGGGGTTCATCCACAATTAACGGAAATGCTAATCCACTCATTGTAGTGGATGGAGTACCTTACGAGGCGACAATTATTCCGGGGTTTGATTTTAATTCGGGAGATGTCGCTCAGTTTGGATCATTAATCGATATGTCTCCAGAAGATATTCAGGACATTCAGATTACGAAAGACGCCGCTTCATCGGCTATTTATGGCTCGCGGGCAGCCAATGGAGTGGTTATTATTACCACCAAACGCGGAGGGCACTCTAAGCCTCGTTTTTCTTATAACATCCGGACTTCCATTGGAGAACAGGCAAGAGAAATTCCTTTGTTAAGCGGAGAGGATTACGTGCGCGTTCAAAAAGAAGCGATTTTTAATAAAGACGGAAACACAGCAGGTTCTGCCCGTGAGTTGGCATATGACCGAGAGTGGGAACGTTTTCATGAATATGCTCAAAATACCGATTGGGTAAAGGCTATTACACAGCGAGGAGTAACCCACCAACACAACTTAAGTGTACAAGGCGGGGGAAGCAAGGCAAAATATTTTGTATCTGTAGGTTATAAAGATCAGCAAGGAACTACTATTGGCACCTCTTTCAAACAGCTTAACACCCGGGTAAACTTGGATTATGATATTTCTGAAAAAATCAAATTCAAGACGGATATGTCATATACTCGCGGAGACAGAGGATCGAACGTAGATAATATCCGGGGACAAGCCTACAGGCGCATGCCGAATATGAGCATCTATGAAAGAGACGACCAAGGCAATCCGACAAGCATTTTTTTCACACCGGACAAATACTACCAGGGGTCTTCCATTACTTATAACAACGGTTCGAAAAAAATGAAATTCGAAAACTACAACCCCGTGGCGATGGCAGAATTGGCCAGCCGATCCACGCTTACAGATAGGATTCGAACGAATCTGACTTTAAGATACTTTCCTAAGCCATGGATTACTTATATGGGCTGGGTAGCTTACGATTTGTCTTCGGGAAAGACCAAAGACTTTTTGCCTAGTAAAGTTTCCGGAAAATCCTTCTTTGACCGGGTAAGTAATGTGGCTGGAGATCGAGACACCGAAAACATTACTATTATGACAAATAATGAGCTCTTGATTGCTCCAGAACCTTTTGGAAAGCATACATTTAGCTACCTGGTCAGGCTGCGGACGACAAATAGAGAGTCTAAAGGATATGGAGTTATTACTAGTAATTCAGCGTCTCTTATCTTGACAGACCCCAGTTTTGATGCCAACATCATAAAGCTGCAATCTTATCCTGGCAGTAGCCGAGAATTAGGAGTTTTGCACAGCATGCACTACAACTATGCTGAAAAATACTTATTGACAGCTAGTTTGAGAAGTGATGCCAGCTCTAAGTTCGGCGCTAACAACCGTTGGGGGCACTTTCCTTCTGTTTCTGCAGGCTGGAGAATTTCGGAAGAGCCATTTCTTTCAAATTGGGAATTTCTGGACGATTGGAAAATCCGGGCGACTTATGGAGAAGTAGGAAGAACACCATACCGTGATCACTATGGAAAGTACAGCGCAGACAAACCTTTCTTAGACATTGGAGCAATTAACCCCACAGGCATTCAACTAAACAATTTAAGATGGGAAACTACTCGTGAATACGACTTAGGATTTGATTTAACTATGTTTGGAGATCGGTTAAATGTAATTTTTGACTGGTACGACAAACAGACAGTTGACCAACTTAACCCTAATGTTAGAATTCCGTCTTCTACAGGTTTTTCAAAAGTCCTGCAGAATTATGGTACAATGACCAACAAAGGATGGGAATTGGCTATCTTTTCTCGTTTGATACAAAAAAAAGATTTTAAGTTTGAATTGAGCTTCAATATTTCCCGAAATGAAAACATTGTAGATAAAATGCCTGCCTCTTTCCAGTTTGAGCGCATTGATGTTCATCGCAACGGGAACTATGCCCGAAGGGTAGAATTGGGAGACCCAATAGGCTCTTTTTATGGATACCGATTCTTGGGCGTTTACAAAGACGATGAAGACGCAGTAGCCAGAGATACAAATGGAGACCCGATTATGGAATTGGGAAGTAACAATAAACCGATGTACATGCAAATGGGAGGAAACTCCAATTATATATTTAAAGGAGGAGATGCTAAATACGATGACATTAACAAAGATGGCGTCATTGATGAGTTAGACATTGTATACTTAGGGAATGCGATGCCTGATGTGATGGGTTCAGTGATGCCTACGATTTCTTACAAGTCTTTGACCTTAAGTATGGGATTCCACTATCGTTTGGGACAGCAAGTAATCAACCGAACTCGAATGGACATGGAAAGCATGTACAATAAGAACAATCAGAGCAAGTCTGTTTTGAGAAGGTGGAGAAAAAAAGGAGATGTTACGAATATGCCCAGAGCGTTGTTCGAAAGCGGTTTTAACTGGTTAGGATCTGATCGTTTTGTAGAAGACTCAGATTATGTGCGTTTGAAAAATCTCTCATTGGCTTATCGTTTCGGCAAGAGAGTACTGGATCGGCTGAACATAAAGCAGCTGCATATTATCTTTACAGGGTACGACTTGTATACTTGGACGAATTATTCGGGACAAGACCCGGAAGTGGGATTAAGTTCATCAGATCCATTTTTCATAGGGGTCGACAGAGGCCGAACACCTCCGTCTAGATCTTATACGTTAGGCGTGAAGCTTACTTTCTAATGAATTAAACGAAAGAATAAAAAATGAGCAACATAAGTAAAATAATATTAAGTATCAGTTTCACACTTTTACTTCTTCCGCTTTCTAGCTGTGATTCGTGGCTAGATATAAAGCCAGAAAATAATTTGATTGCTGATGAATATTGGAAAAAAGAAGAAGATGTTTTGTCGGCAATAGGAGGTCTGAACAATGCTTTGAGAAACAATCTTATGACCTATTTCGCATGGGGAGCTATGAGGGGAGGTTATTTGCGTCCGGGAGAATATAACGCAAACAACGGGGAAGGAAATTTCATGAAAGGGGTAAGGAATGTAGTGAATAATCAGGACTACAATTCAAACAATGCCGTATTTAATTGGGGAGGCATCTATGGAGTGATTTCAAAGGCAAATTTTATTATTAAAAGAACACCAGATGTTCTTGAAGAAGATCTTTCCTTTACACAAAATGAAGCAAATCAATTCATAGCTGAAGCTCGTTTTGCCAGAGCCCTGATGTATTTTTACTTAATCCGAACTTTTTATGAAGTCCCTTTAGTTACAGAGCCATTTGAAGATGATAACCGGAAGTTTACACAACCAGCCGTCTCTCAGGAAAATGTACTCGAACAAATTCATAAGGATTTGGAATTTGCTGAAAAGCACTGTCCGGAGCAATATGAAAAAATTGCAGTTACAAAAGGCCGGGCAACCAAAGGGGCCGTTAGAGCATTATTAGCAGATATCTATCTATGGGAAGAGCGATATGATGACTGTTTGGCGGCTATTGATCGTTTAGAGCAGCAGAATATGTATGGACTTTTAAAAGCTAGTGAATGGTTCAAGAATTTTAATCCTGGAAATACCAATGAGAGCATTTTTGAGCTTCAGTTTGATCAAAAATTAGAGCAAAAAGGAAAGGTGTTCGACTATTTTGAATCTGATTCGAAATTTTTTAATCTAAATACAGAATTTCTAGAAGACATCTCAGCATTGTCAAGTTTAGATGTCCGCGGTGAATATGGAACCTTAGTTTCGAAGGAAAAGCAGTTTCCTATCCTTTGGAAATATTATGGAAAATATGGAGCAAAGAAAGACACAGATGTCCGCCCGGATGATGATCGTGCAGTTAATTGGATCATGTATCGTTATGCAGAAATAGTGCTTATGAAGGCTGAAGCCTATGCCTATAAAGGGAACTTTGATGATGCCTGGAATGAGTTAAACAGGATTATATCTCGGGCAGACGGCGAGGTGCATCAAAACAAACCGAATGATATAGATATATTATTAAATGAAATCTTACACGAAAGAGCAATTGAACTTGCTTTTGAAGGGAAACGGTGGTTTGATGTATTTCGGTTAGCTAAAGCTGACAATTTCAAGCGTAAAGATCTTGCAATAAATGTTTTACTTAAGGGAGTAAAAAATGTTACAGAACGAACGTTGCTGCAAAACCGTTTGAAAAATCCTTTGAGTTTTTACTTGCCGATTAGTCAATCAGAACTGAATACGAATCCAGAACTAGAGCAAAACCCTTATTATAAAGGGAGTGAATAAACGAATAAAACAATGAAATATCGCATATATAATAAAACAATTGCAAAAGTTAGCTTCCTTTTAGGGCTGGCTTTAGTTATGCTAACCGTTCATTCTTGCGAGGATGAAGAACAGACTCCTTTTTATTCCAAAAATCAATTGCTTATCACCTCTTATGTTGAGCAAAACGAGGAATTTTCTGAATTTGCTGAATTGTTGCGTCTATCTAAGGTAAACGCTCCGTTAAATGCTCGAGGCACCTATACTTGTTTTGTCCCGAATAACGAAGCGTTTAAAGCTTTTAAAGAAAAAAAAGGGATTTCTAATCTAAGCGAATTGAACAGTGAAGACCCAGATTTTTTAAAAAAATTGGTATGGAACCATCTTATTACAGCTCGAGCTTACACAGCGTTTGACTTTCCCCAGGGCATTCTGCCAGATACGACGGCTTTTGGAAACCCATTACTTACAGAAATGGGTGAAGGAGGTCTAAAGGACATTTTGGTAAATAAAAAAGCAAAGATCAAGAGTCGGGATATTGAAGTTGCCAATGGAGTAATTCATGAGATTGACCAGGTTTTAGATCTTGCAGAATGGACGGTTTTGTTTGAACTCCAGCAGCATGAAAAATATTCGATCTTCGTAGAAGCTCTGAAGAAAACAGGAATTGCAGACACTCTGGCAGAAGTAAAATCACTGAACAACAAAACAGGAAAATACTTACGCAACAGATTTACAATATTAGCGGAAACTGATGAAGTGTTAAGGAAAGCGGGCATCGACAGCTATGACGCGTTAAAAGAGAAATATTCACCTGATGCAGACGACGTAACTGATTCTTCTAATGGCTTATATCAGTTCATGGCTTATCATGTAGTGAAAGGCCAATTTTTCATGAATGACTTAGAAAATCGAAACTATGAAAATCTGAGTGAAGAATTAATAAGCTTTGATGTTGTAAAGGGCTACCGTATAAACTATGTCAAATATGATGAAACAGAAAATTGGAATGAAATCGATGTGAAAGAATCTAATCACATTACAAGAAATGGAGTCGTTCATACGACGAAAGACCATTTACCGGTTTTTTCTCCTGAGCCTGCTCGTTATGTTTGGAAGGCAGTCGATGATCCGGAGATTAGGAAAATGGAAGGATTTGGTGAAATTTACGGGTTAAAGATATACAACAATGAATTGCCAACAATGCGCTGGTGGAATACAAAGGGACAAATTACACTTTGGAATTATTCTACAATAGGCTGCGGAGGCGAGGCCTACTGGATTGAATATTTGATTCCAAAAATAGTAAAAGGAAAATATCGGGTAGTTGCCAGATTAGGTCATGGCCCGCATAGAGGAACTGCCCAAAGTTATATGGATGGCCAAAAGATCGGAAAAGTGATTGATTGTACTAACAAAAATTCAGGGTTATGGGGAAACTTTTTCGTATATCTTGGCAATGTCAATTTTGAAAAGACAAAAAGCCATGTGCTAAAATCTGTGTCTGTTAGTCCGGGGAATTGGCAGTTGGAGTCGATTAATTTAATCCCGCTTGATGAAGAATATGATCATCAGATAGGAGACAGGTGGAATTAATTTAATAATAAACACTGCCAGTTATTTAACTTATGTTATTGTTCAGCCGATTCGTTGGCTATGAGACATAACTAAAAAAAACAAATATTGAAAAGTATGATATATAGAAATATAAGTATATCCATGGTGGTTCTATTTTTCTTGGCTATGTCATCTTGTGACAATGAAGCTTGGGATGACCATTATGAAAATGTTCCGACACAGAGGAATCAAAAAGTTGTTGATTGGTTGTCAAACAGTCAAGACTATTCCAAATTCTATGCATTGCTAGAGTCGACAGGAGTAATCGAGGAATTGAAGAAAAGTCATGCGAGCACAGTTTGGGCTGTTAAAAACGATCAGATAGGCGATTTTTCTAAACTATCTCCATCGGCTAAAGAACGGCTGGCAAGAAACCATGTGAATATCGGAAACACATATGTAAACCGTTTAGATGACGAGGTTATTAGAACGCTGAATGGGAAATTGCTTCGGTTAGCAAGAAAGGAAGGAAAAATCACAGTAGGTGATCAAGTTTTTTTAAAAACTGAAGGCACATTTTTAGATGGCTTGCTCCATCAGTTGGACGGGCTGCTGCTTCCTAAACTAAACATACTAGAGTACTTTAAAGTAAATGCTCCAAAGTTCACGAAAGTGAATAAACTTTTAGAAGAAGGGAAGTACAAAGTAGTTGATTACGAAAAGAGTATTGCAAAAGGAGTAAATGAGCAAGGAGAAACGGTGTATGACACCGTTTGGATGGAAAAAAACTCTTATTTAGAGAAAATAGGAGATTTTTCTGATGAGGATAAAATGAGAAGTCTGTTTTTACCCACTGATGAGATGATTGAGAAAAGTTTTTCTGTAAACTTCTATGAAATCTTTGATCAAGGCCACAAAATCTCGAAAGCTAAAGCACTGGAAATCAAGGACTTGGTAGAAAAATCAATACTAGCTAATTGGTTGTTGAAAGACAATTATGAAAGTATAGAAATGTTGCCTGACAACATTGAAGGAGCTGAAGGAAGAATGTTTGCTACTGACATGATCAAAGAAAAAAATAGCGTAGTAAATTTAAGCAATGGAGTGGCTTACGCTGCCGATTATCTCAAAACGGATATACGTGACTTGATAGTGAGCGCCTTGAAGGTAGAAGTAAAACAAGTTGGCGATTGGTATAATGAAAACCGGGTGAGATCATCAAGCGACGAATTAATACTATCAAGAAGCGATAAAGGACTGCGTGTGGTGGCGGCAAACAAAGAACCTGGAACAGGAATCGGGGCTTATATTGAAATAGACTTGCCGCATGAATTAACACCGAATATAACCTATAAGCTTGAATCCAGAGATTTAGTGAAAGCAACATGCACCAAAGTCAAAGTGGAGATAGGAGATTTAGAGTATATTTTTGAAGGAGCTGAATCGGGTAATATTTGGGGGGATTACGCAAAAGAAGGAATTATAGTTACTCAGTCGGGAGCGAATAAGATGCGCATTACGATGCTAAAAGCGAATCCTAAAAATGAGAACGGCGTAGAGCTGTACCCTAAATTTTTAAGGTTTATTCCTCAATTTTAATTTTCAGATTATCATACTTTTTAATCATGGATAGAAATAAGATAAAGATATATTTAACCTTTTCATTGATCTTGTTTGCCTCTTTTACAGAGATTTTTGCGCAAGAAAATGAGGTTGAAGAAAAGAAGACAGAAGTAGTTCCAATTGTCTCTCCGATCTTAAATAAGACGAGCGCTGCAAGCTCGATTTCTGGAGAGACAATCGCTGTTGAAAGAAAAACCTCAGTAGACCAGGTGCTTACAGGAAACGTTCCAGGGCTTTGGGCTGTCGATCGATCCGGCATGCCGGGAGAGGGAGCAGCCTTATTTTGGCGAGGAAAAAATAGTATAAAATCAGAAACGGCACCTCTAATTATAGTGGACGGGGTACCGTTTGAGTATGCTTCATTAGGCCATTCTCTGGTAGAAGGAGCATATATAAACCCTCTGAATGCAATTGATCCAAATGATGTGGAAAACGTTGTTTTTATCCGAGATGCAGTCGCCATTTATGGGGCAAGAGCATCAAATGGCGTACTATTAATTGAAACCACACGAACAGACCAAACACAAACGACCATTAGTTTTTCAGCTTATGGCGGGGTGACAACCTCTCCAGAAAAACAATCGGTAATGGACGCGGGGCAGTTCAGATCTTTAGCATCGGATTTATTGGCGTCATCTTCCGAACCAAGTCTGGATTTGGAAAAACGATATCCTTTTTTATTGGAAGACGAGAATTCGGCTGCTTTTCATATTTACAATCATGACACGGATTGGCAGGATGAAATCATGCAGAATGGTCTATTGCAAGGTTACAATGTAAAAGTAGACGGAGGAGATGAAATTGCGAAATATGCATTTTCTGCCGGTTACACAAACCGAGAAGGTATTGTGAAAAATACAGACATGACCCGCTACAACGTGAGGTTAAATGCAAATATTAACATTTTCAAACAGTTCTCTTTTTCTCCTCGAGTAGCTGTGAGTATTTCAGAGTTTAACTTACTGGAAGAAAGCGGAACTTCAAGGGCGAATGCTTTGTATGCTTCTTATTTTAAGTCTCCGATATTAGGAGTATACGCTAAAAATGAAGAAGGAATAAGATTACCTTATTACGATAAAGTATCAGAGTTTAATGTAAGCCACCCATTAGCTTTGGTTGACAACATGAAAGCTGAAACGACAACATACCGATTAAACACTTCTTCTAAGTTTACCTACGATTTTGGTTCGGGGCTCAAGGCAAATTATTTAATTAGTTTTGACATAAGCAAAATGAGAGACAAAGTATTTGTTCCTGAAAAATCAGTCGTTAATACAAACGGAAACGAATCTCGGCATGGTGTAGAACGTTTTTTGTCATTCTACAATGATTTGTATCTTGAAAAGCAATTTCGACTATCAAATGATCACCAATTAAGCGCACTGGCGGGAGTTCGGTATAGGGAAAACAAACTAGAAACGGATAAGGGCTACAATGCCGGTTCCCCTTCCGATGACTTTCCAGCAATAGGGTCTGGCGGCCTTGATATTAATAAACGATCTTATGGACAAATCACTTCTTGGAATGAAGCAACGGCCTACGGTTTAGTAAACTATGCTTTTAAGCAGCGTTATTATTTAAGCGGAAGCCTTTCTTATGACGGTTCTTCAAATTACGGAGAAGATGCAGATAAATATGCTTTGTTTTACTCAGTTGGCGGACGATGGAAACTTTCATCTGAGAATTTTTTATCTTCTAATTCAACAATCAACATACTTTCTTTGCGCACAAATTATAGCTTGACAGGAAATGACCGTTTCAGCATGTTATATGGAACCCGTCATTTAGTGGCAGAAAGATACAAAAACGGAAGTGGAGTCGTGAACAGAAATATTGCCAACACAAAGCTGTCTCCTGAAAAAACAACAACTTTTGACGCTGGCGCAGATGCTTCTTTATTCAAAGACCGCTTGCACTTATCAGCGACATATTATATCCGCAACACGAAAGACGTCTTGGTGCAATATGATATAAATGAGCTCCTTACAGGCCATTATGTAGATAATGGAGCTGAAATTCAGAATAAAGGATGGGAGTTGGCACTTGATGCGAAGCTGCTTGACCGTGATGTGAAATTTTCTGTGGGGGGAAATATTGCGATGAATGATAATCAGTTGAAAAGCGTAAGCAATACATCCAAAGCCGCAGCTTTAGCTCACAATGGAAGAATCATTACGGATCTATTGGGCAGTGCTCAGATGATTTCGCAGGAAGGTGCTGCAATGAACCAGTTCTTTGGGTACAGAGCTCTTGGTGTTTTTAAAAACGCAGCTGATGCAGAAAAAAGCAATTTGAAAGATGCTGATGGAAATCCTTTTAGAGCGGGTGATATTCAATTTGAGGATGTTGATAAAAACGGGATAATTGACGAAAAAGATAAACAAGCAATAGGGAACAGCTTACCGGATGTGACAGGCGGTTTTTTTACGGAAGTAAAGTATAAACGTTTTGGGCTTAGGCTTTATGGAGATTTTGCAACAGGCTATGATGTGTATAACTTCACTCGAAGAAGCTTGGAATCAATGAGCTCCTTCAATAATCAGAGCAAAGCAACTCTTCGCAGATGGAGAAAAGAAGGTGATGTGACAGATATACCCATTGCTTCCTTAGGAGACCCTATGGGCAATTCACGTTTCTCAACCAGATGGTTAGAAAGCGGAGATTATATACGTTTAAAAACAGTTAGCCTAACTTATGAAGTCCCTAAACTCAAGTTTTACAGAAATCTAAGAGTTTACTTAACAATGGATAACGTAATGACAAGAAAAGATAATTTTGGTTATCAGCCTTCGGAGTCGGGTTATGGATTAGGAAGAGGAATCGCTAAGATGCCTTCGAGCAGATCGTTTGTTTTTGGTATTCAGTTAGGATTGTAACAGTGTAATTATGAATAATTATAAAAAGAAAAGCGTTTCAGTAATAGTGCTGATATTTTGGCTGGGCATGGGACTGTTTTCATGCGAATCAGTACTGGAAGTAGATTCAGAGAATGTTGTTAAAGAAAGCGAGTTTTATACTTATACAGGAGATCTTTATTCAATTGAATACGGAATCTATAAGGAGATGCAGGACATTGCTGAGTCCTATGTTGTGTTGACAGAGCTTCGCGCTGATTTAGTGAATGCAACTGACCAAGCACCATCGTATATAAAAGATATTCAAAATGTTCAGGTCAGCGGAGACAACCCGGTGCTGAAAAGAAAAGAATTTTATGATGTTATTTTTGCTTGTAACCGATTGTTAAAGGCCATTCCTCAAGTAAAAGAAAAGGATAAAGGAGGTGAACTGACTGAAGAGTTGGAGAGTAGGTTCAAGACGTTAGGCTTAACAATTAGGAGCTGGACATATTTTACATTGGCTCGATTATATGGAGACGGGATTTTATACACAGAGGCTTTGCCAGATGATTTTACTGGCCAAGAGCCCAAAATGACTCAGCTGGAATTGATAAAAAAGTTGCAAAGCGATTTTTTGGCTCAAAAACAGCTTCTAAGTCAATTTTCCACACCGGCAGGTTCCCCGATATTGCTTTTGGCTGATTTATATTTATGGGAAGGAAACTATGCTAAAGCAGAGGCCCTTTACGGCGGTATTATTAGAACATCGGAATACAAGGTGGGAAATCAATTTGAGAAAGAAAAATGGAAAAACATCTTCACGGAAAGTCTCGGAGACAACCACTCAGAGGTGGATTTTGCTGCTCAATTTTTTAAAAAAGAATACCAACAACATACTTTACAGAGTATGTGTGAAACAGATTATTGGTTGAAACCGAGTGCAGGTATCATTGAAAATTGGAAATCTCAGATTCAAAGAGATGAAAAAAAAATAGATATATTTCGAGGAGAGAATGTTTCCTATACAGGAGGAGCCCAGCCAAAGATTAACAAATACAGTCTTAAAAAGAAACCGGGAGATAACGATGCAACGATAATTTTTACTCGAGGAGCCGGACTCCACTTGAAATGGGCCGAAACTCTAAATCGTTTAGGTAAATTTGAGGCCGCTTTAGCCTTATTAAATGGCGGATATGAAACAGAAACACCTCTTTTTGTAGGAAATATTGGGATTCGCCGCCGAGCAGGTTTGAAAGATCTAACACTAGATTTTTCTTATCTGCCTGAAGGGGCAGTTGCTGCTCCTCAAGATTCCTTAATCCAAATAGAAAATGCAATCATCAATGAACGCGCATTGGAACTTGCTTTTGAAGGCGGACGTTGGTTTGACTTGATGCGTATAGCAAAAAGACGTGATGATCCGTCATTCCTGGCAGATAAAGTAGCCGCAAAATTTCCAGAAGCTGAGCAAGAAGCAATTAAAACTCTCTTAAAAGATGAGAAAAATTGGTACTTGCCTTGGGAGTGATAATGGTGATATAACCAAGGATTTATCTGATGAAATGGCATGATTCGCAGTCATCACTATTTAATCTGACAAATGTGAATTGTTGCTGTTTCTGACTCTTCAGTCTGACTGAATAACACTGAACGCACTGACAACCAGGTTGTCAGCAAAAAAACACCCCAAGATCTCCAAAAAAATGGTGATATTTGGGGTGTTTCTTTTTCAACTGATTTAATTGTACGCAGTGGATCACCCCTGATGGATATGATCCATGTTTTTGCGGCAGAGTCATCAATGTCTGCAACGAGAATAAAGTGCTTATCCCAAAGAAAAAAACACCTACTGA
>JAKSBZ010000271.1 GCA_022360875.1 Cytophagales bacterium
ACGGCTTTGGAGGTGGCTAGCGCATATGAGTCGTCATCAAGGTCCGTTCTGTCGCTTCTGAAAAGTTTTCCTTTAGTTTTTCTCGCTTCAACGGGAATAACGTCCTGTTTAGCTTCGTTTAGTTTGTAAACAGCATTGGAGGTGGCTAGCGCATATGAGTCGTCATCAAGGTCCGTTCTGTCGCTTCTGAAAAGTTTTCCTTTAGTTTTTCCCGCTTCAACGGGAATAACGTCCTGTTTAGCTTCGTTTAGTTCGTAAACAGCCTTGGAGGTGGCGATATCCGTATCGTTATCGGAATCAATTTCATTGCTTAATTTGATTCTGTCGTTTACGCTCTTAAGTGCCTGAATAGTTGCAAGAGTTTCCCCTAATTTATCCTCTGAAACATTCAAATCATCGCTAATAGCATTGGGGATATTTCCCAATTCTACTTGCTCCTTGGTAACTCCGTGCGGGTTGTTTTTTTTTGTTAAATGACCGTTCCAATTATTTTTTTCCCTATCCGTCACAAACCGGTGCTCAGCATCCTGAATAGGGTCCTGCAATTTTTTCGGGAAAGGCTTCAGCCAATCTTCTGCCTTATCAAAAAACAGATAAAAAGTTCCTTGGGGCGGTTTTTCTTCCGTAAACGCAATCTCATAGACGTGCTCTGCGCGCTTGCTTCCACTACTTCCTACAGTGTTGGTGAGCACAGCGTAAAAAGACCATTTTTTTATCTCGTAAACCGAATCGAAATAGGCAATTTTTCCATTGATATAGGCACGTCCCGGCTGGATTTTTCCGTCTTTAATTTCCAGCCCCGAAAGAATGAAGTTGCCGTAAGGCTTGAGCAGGCCGTCCTCCAGGGCTTCTATAATCGAGCTGTGAATCGGCAGAATATCGTTTCCGTAGTGCGCCTTAACATCAATCGGCGTGTCTGCGGTCAGGGCAGTTTCTGTATTTCTTGCTTTGTCCATTATTGTTTAATTTTTTTGTCTGTCATTTTTTACTTTCTTTCGGATTTTTTGGGTTAAGCGCTTTGCGCTAACCATTGTCCTGGCGGTGGTTTGCCAGCGGTTTGTTTGAATACTTGATTGCTTTTGAACAGCTGCCTAATCGATTGGAATAGGCTTTCTGAACACAATCGGCTTTTCTGCGGTCGACTTCTGTTCCAGTTCGTATTTCATGTTGTAGGTAATCAGCTGCGTGTGCAGATCCAAAAACTCGCTTTGCAGGTCTTCTACTGAGTTGAACTTGCGGTCATCTTTTTCCGCGATGTCTGCTTCCTTCATCAGCAAACCGTTCTCATCTTTCGGGATGCTGGCATCGTTCATCATTTTAGTCACGTAAATGCGCAGATGTTTGAGCAGTTCTGCATACATTTTCAGCTGTTCGTTTCTGCGCTGAGCGAGCCCATTCGATACACACAGAAGCCAGTTGTCGTATTCCTTTTTAATTTTTGCCAACAGACCGTCCTTTATGCTGACCTCCAGGGCAGTAAAATCGCTTTTGCCTATTTGCTCCGCATATTCCCGCGCCTTTCGCAAAAACAAATATCTGGAAATCTGCTGCAGGTCTTCTGCTTTCATGCTGGCAATAATGGCTGCGGTGTCTCCGGCTTTTGTTTCAGCCGATTTCAATTGATTCACAAACTGCTGGGCGAGTTTCAGCCATACGCCGTTGCCCGATTTGCTCAAGTCAAGCTGAATAGCATATGAGTCCTTTTTCTCTATTAAAGCAAAGGCCAGATGATAGTTGTATGCCGGCGCAGCTTGCGGCTTGACCTTCTTGATTTTGTTATTATTCAGTATATCATCACTCAGCACGGTGTGCAAAGGAAATCTCTCCAGACTCTGATTGATGCGGTAGTCATATTCCTCCAGTTCGTACGGCGCATAGGTCAATGTTTGTATTCCTACACGGAGATAGCCGCTGTCTGCCGTGTAGTGGGTCATAATCGCTTCCGTTTTCTTAATTTCCGGATCCTTGTTTTCCTCCGACTTAGGCTCCTGCAGATAAGTGGCCAGCGCGATAGGGTTGAGTATGCCTTCAACGCGCTGCAGAACATTCGAAAGGTGCTGCAAGCTGAAGTTTCCGTTAAACGGCAGCTTGCTTTTTTGATACTCGTTTACAGCATCTGAAATTCTTTTGCCCAAATCGGCTTCGGCTTCCTCCCGGTCTTTGAAAAGCTTTGGATCGTAAATGATGCGGTAGTCTGCCTTTACTGTGTATGCTTCTTTCGACTCAATGTCTGCCCGGATTCCCGGCATTTTTATGTTGAGCTTGAAATACCGCTCAAACTCCTCGAAGCCTTTTCGCAAAGCTTTTTTCTGGTCGTATGCTTTCTTTTCCTCTTCGCTGGGGTTGTCCTTTTTTGGCGGCAGCGCAGGATACAAGTTGCTTCGGTCTTTACCGGCAAGCTTTATGATCACTTTATCATCCTTTTTGTTATCCAGCAGCGCAACATACTGGATCACAGGATTTCCGTCTTCGTCATTCCAGTCCTTATAGGAAAGAATTTGGCGCTCGTACCACTTTAGTGAGCCCGGTTTGGAAGAGTTGATCAGCCGGTCGACCTTCTCTTTGAAAACGTTCCATTTTTGTTCGTGAACAGAGGTCGAAAAAGCAACCAGCCAGCACAGCAGCTTCCAGCGCTTTATCTGGTCCAGATTTTCTTCATTAACATGTTCTTGGAACGAATCATAGCCGTCTTTTCCGTCTGAAGAAGGAGTATTGACCAAACCGTCCAGTTTTTTTTCTTTCGCTATATGATTAATGATCCGGTTGAATGCTTCTTTTATACTTAAAATCATGGAATAGTATTCATTTTAAAAACTTACTGTTTTAACAGGCAGAAAAATTAAGGACTCCAAAGAATGGCTTTAGTCTTTCTTCTGGCTTGAATTTCTGAAGATTTTTATCGGGTCCCAAATTCAGATTTTATGATTGAGACAGTGAACATTATGATAAGACATTAGAGTTTCATCATAATATTCACCATAACGGTAAGGGTATTTTATTTAGATATTTCTAATGCTCCATTAATGGTGACTTTTTCACCTGCCATATTGATGGTACTCCCATCTTTTATTGCAGCTTCAATTGAATCTTCTGTCAGATGTATCGTGCTCCCTCCAGAGCTTAATTGAATAGTCTCGCCGTTGTTATCTTTCCTTATAACAAAAGAAGACTTTCCTACTTGAACCGTTGCTGTTTGAGTTTGAGTTTCAGTTTCCGTTACTTTTTTGAGTTCAAAAGAAATATCGCCAATTTTTAGAGACCCAGTTTCAGTCAACGTCTTTTTGCCATTTTCTTCTTCATTCACTTTATGAAGATGCACAATAGCATCTCCAACTTTTGAAATGAACTCTCCTTCTTTTTCATTTTCAACGGCAAAACCAATATGCCCATCCCGCATGATAGAATAGGTTGTACAAACTTCGTTCTTGTCGTCATCTTCGGTTTTTGGCGCAACAGCCGTGTAGATATATTCTACTTGCTCGTTCATGGCAATGAAGGCGTTGTCGTTATTTATAAAGACAACGCATACATAAGATCCTTCTTTGGGCACCTCGATTCGGGAGGCAATTGATTTCAGTTCACTTTTAGAATCGCTGCTTACCCTGATATCGCCGGGCAAAGGAGTAGGCGCAGCCTTCAGGCGAACATCGTATATTTCGGGGGTGCCGTCAATCGGCTTTACTGTACAAGTTCCCTTTTCGGTATCCACGCTTTCCGCTGCTACCGTCCCGATTTTTGCATAAACCTCTTCGTTTTTCAAGGCGACTTTGTCGACAAAAGCATGCAATGTTTCTGATAGTGACATAAACTGTAATATTGTCTTTAAAAATTGATTATTGACATTTTTAGCAGCTGTAAAAAATAAAGCTAAATCGCTAACAAACAGCCGCTAAGAAAAACTATTATCTGAACGAGCTGCTTAGTCTTCGGGATAAAGTTTGTTTTTGCCCGATTTGTCGTACAGGGCAATGGAGCTTCTTTTTGCGCCGGCGATCATCCGTTTGTCAATTTCCCCTAAAACCTCTTTTTTCAAATTTTTCAATTCTTTATCATTTTCACCAGCAAGTTTCCATTTGTATTTTTCTTCAGGGCTGTTATCTGAATCTTCGTCAAAGAAAATTTTTTTTTCATACTTCTCTTCGATCTGCTTTTTGATATTTGATGCCGTTGGCGGGGAAACAATGTTGTATTCCACTTCTTTAGTTGCCTCTAGAGTGCTTTTCAGCAGCGCCTGAAAAGGGGCCAAGGCGGCCTGCAAAAAAGCCATACGTTTTTCTTTCCTTAAAAAAGGAGGCAGCAGTTGTCCAATGAATAGCTTGGGAAACCATTTTTTCGAATTTTCCTTTGATTGAGAACTGTTAGTTTTCATTTGTTTTCGGTTTATCAGATGAAGTTTTTTCATCAATAAAATTATACATCGTTTTCACTTCTACGATACCCGTGGCCGGATAATAAAAGCCTGAAAAAGGTTTGTAGCATTTATCAAGATTGTCGTCTTTTTTATACTCAGTTGTTCCGTAACTGTCATCTATCTTCTTCCAGTTTTCCAGCTCAAGCAACTCTTCATCGGCTACGCGGAATTTCGATTCCCGGATCAGAATGCTTTCAATGTCCGGATCTTTCTGCAGTTTGTCCTCCAGTTTCGAAAGGTTCAGCACGCCGTTGAACGGCAATTCCTGGTCAATGTATTCACGAATCCGCGCATCTAATTGGTTTTTAATCTCATCTCTGCCTTTCTGCGTAGACGGATCCAGTTTTGGACCGCAGAGCACATCAAATTTTATGCGAAGAACATCCAGCAGCGCATTAGACAAATAGTAGTCCGCTCCGGCCAGTAGAATTTCGTTTTCGAAGTAAGGCACAAAGTCGTCAAGTGTTTTTTTATCTAATTTAACCTTGTTTTCGTCGGCTATTCGAATTTGAATAATATCGTCTACTTCTCTCACGGAGACATAGTGTATGGGATTGGATCCGTCTTTCGAGTATTTTAGAATTTGCTCTTTGTACCAGGCCAGAGAACCCATTTTCAAATTCGTTTCCAAACGGCTGGCCTTTTTCCAGAAGACATTCCAAAGCTGTTCGTGGGTCCATAGAACAAAAGCGACACACCAAAAGAGTATTTTCCACTCCGCAACTTTGCTTTTGGAGTCCAGCCCAAGTTCAGTTCTTACTTTCTGGTGCTGATTCAGCAGATCTGCGCTGACCGGAGTGCTTTCCAGGTCAAACTTACCCTCGGTAAGCTCTTCATATATTGCCTTAATTGTACGGGCCATTGTCTAGTTTGTTAAAATTTCAATATTGTTTTCATTAAAATACTGAGCAACGGTATATGCTTCGTCGTTAATGATGAAATCTTCACGTATGCTAAGCTCCTGGTTTCCGGGCAGCTGCAGAAAGAACAGGGAAAACCATTTGCCCATGGTATTGCCTGAGAATTTTTTTTTGAAGGATTTCATTTCTTGCTCATTCATTTTGAAAATGGATTCATCTTCTTCAAAACCATTTAGCTTGCTTAACTTTTCGGATAAGATAGTTTCCAAATGCGGATTGTCTTCCAATAGAAGCAAGGCGCCTGAAGCTTCTCCGTATACCTGCAGAGCCAAGTCAAGCAGGCTTTGCTTTTCTTTCGTATAGATCTTTTTAAATGTCATTGCTAAAGATTTTTTCGTTTACAGTCTTACAGCATCCAGCTGCAAGCCTTTTTCCTGCGAAAACTGAACATCTTTTACCTGGTATCCGTCTGATTCCAGCTGCACAGTGATTTCTCTTTTAAATTCAGGTGTCCAGAATCCGTTCTGCAATTTTTGAATGTCCGCGCCTGTTGCCGGCGTGTGCTTATAAAATCCGGGAGCGGCTCGAATAATGTTTTGAATGTGCAGCGAGTCGTTTTCAGCAATCAGCAAATCGCTGTTTTCAAAAAGAAGGTCGTCTTCTGGGTCGGTTTGAATGTCTTTGTAACTCATTGTCTTGCTGTTTTAAATAATGTCATTGTTTTTCTTCCAAGCACTGCCAAAAATTTTATTTGTGTCAATGTTTAGCTAAATCGTTGGCTATGAGACACAGCCGGAAATAATAAAAGTAGAAGCGCTTAGATCAACAAATCAGCCGCTATTTTCTTCTTGTCGAAAGGGAAAGCAAAATCAACTTTTCTTCCCGCTGTCAGCTCCTGGCGAATCCCCTGGTTATCCAGAGTAGTGCTTACGGCCTTTACCCAGTATTTTCCGTTGCGGTCGGGAAAATCCCAGTCCTTCAGCTCGATGGCTTCGCTGTGTTCAACCACGGGCAGACCAAATAAACTGACCGTTCCCTTCAATCCGGTGTACAGTTCGTTGTAAATGCTGTTCATTGCTATGAAGGCAATTGTATCGGATTTGTCTTCGCTCGATTGTATTTCAATCCGTTTCACCTCTCCCCCATCGTTTCCCACTTTTACGGATTTCTGTTTGTTCACATGGTTGATGTTCACTAGCTCCAGAACCTTTTTGCCGTCCTCCCATCGGACTAATTCCAAACTGGATTTAATCACGTTTTCGTGTGTGTCGAGCTTGTGGGACTTGCTTGGTTTGGAAAGAAAGCTGTGAAAAGAAAGCTTGCCGTTTTTGAAGTAAATCTGGATGCCGAATTTTTTCTTAATCATCCGCATCAGATCCGACACCGAAGCGCTTTTTACGCGCATTTTGCCTACGGTCAGATCCGGCTGCTGTACCCTGGAATCCAACAGGCTTTCATTTCCTTTGAATATTTTCTTTATTAAGTCTTCGAAGGTGGCGTCGTCGGTTAAAGAAAACGCTTCAACGGTTTGTTCTTTCAGCTTGGATACGCCGTCTTCGCATTTAATCGTCACTATATCATCCAGAGTCGACTCCGATATAAATCCGGAAAACCGTTTGTGCAGTTTTTTATCGTAGCCCAGGAAAACAACCACCGGCGTGCCGACCTTCAGGAGATCTTCCTTCTCCAGAGAAAGCTCTTTCTTTCCCCATTGAAGATTTTTTGGCAATTGTATGCTGCAGCTGTCTCCTAGCTTTTCACGATCCGAAACGATTTCTATTCGCTCAGCTTCTTTCAGCTCATATTTTCCTATCTGTATTTTACATTTTACGGCCTTCATAATTAGGCTTTTTAGAGAAATTATTATTTTAATCGAAGCTCCACCGGCTGATCGCTCATGCAGGTCAGCGTAAACGGCTGGATGTTCAGATATCCCTGTTTTTCCGACTGCCCGAGGCTGTAGTTTTTGATTACCAGGTTGTAAATCTTGAACAGAGACAGAAATTCGCTGGACACTTTTAGGGAATTCGGCGACTGGCAGACAGCAATCAGCTTGTTCATTTCTTCCAGCGGGTACGAATCGTCTTTGCTGAAGATAACGCCTTTGATTGTGATGCTGTAATCGCCGTCGGCGACATATTCCTTGAAGGTTCCTTTTTTGCCGGTAACCGGAGTCGACACGATGTTTTTGTCCATGGACAAGTCGACCAGGGCGGCGTCCAGCACAATATTTTTGGTGGCGTCTTTCGAGTCTGCCAAAGACACGCGCGAGAAGACGGGCGTTCCCAGAATGCTTAGATCCGGCTCTTCGAATGGATGCGCGGCTGTTTCGTCGTCATCCACTTGGTAAACTCTGGGCCGGAGGGACTGCAGTCCCAGCTGGTCCAAAACGAATTGATATTTGCTCATAGTTTTTGTATTCAAAGGTTAATATGCAGCAGATTAAGCGCCTTCCAAAGCCTGCAGAAGAACAGATTCCACTTGCTTTTTTATTTCGTGTTTTCCCGCTTCCCAGGGCTGGTTGATGTGTATGTTTAGCTGTTCAACCAGCTTGTGAATTGTAAGCGGACGTTTTTTTTCGTTATAATTTTCCCGGTGAACAGTCTTGGAAGTTTCCGTTAGGCAATTCGTCAGTGTTTCCTCTTTGAAGTCCCGGAGCAGCTGCCGGTCCCGAAGCAGCGAAGAGCTGCGCAGGTAATTCCATTCCGGTTTTATCTGAAGCTGCTCATTTGATTTCGCATCTGTTGGGAAATATTTATTGTCCAGCAGACCAGCGGAATTCGGGAGCTTGCCAGCCGGACGAAAAGGCGCCGTGCCCGTTTCTTTTTTGTCCGAAATCCATGCGGATGTGCTTGAGAAACTGCTGTTCACCGTTGTAAATTCTTCTTTGTTTTCCTTCCTGACGGATGAGGAAATGAACGGCGCAGCGCTTGATTTTCTTTTCAGGGGCAGATTTTTTTCCCTTATGCGGTCGCTGTGGCTGCTGAAGGAAAAAACGGAATTGCTTAGCGCAGCTTGCCGGGCGAAAGTTCTAAAGCTTATATTGTTGGCGGAAGTGTTTGCTGTAATGTTTGAAAAACTGCTGTTCACCGTTGCAAACGCTTCTTTGTTTTCCTTCCTGAGGGATGAGGAAATGAACGGCGCAGCGCTTGGTTTTTTATTCAGTGTATTCCCTTTTCCGTTTTTGTAAACATTCCGGTTTTTACTGGCAAATGCCAAACGGGTTGCGGTGTTATTTCGAGAAAAAGCGGCGGCTTTTTTTATCAGCGAAGAATGTCCCGATGCGCTGTTTTGAACATAACTGTATATGTATGAATTGTTTTCCTTTTTGCCGGCTCGGCTTCTTCTTTTTGCTGGCAGGGATTTCTGTTTGTTTTTTTCTGAGAAAAAACCAAGAGTATTTATCCGGGCTCCTTTTTGGGTCGTTCGGAGGCTGGAGCGAACAATGTTCGTGTTTGCGCTGGAAAATCCGGCGCTGCTTTTCCTTTTGTCCGAGTACCGGCTGTGTGCAGTCTGGATAAATTTGCTTCCGTAAACCGGCCGGCTGTTCAGAATATTCCAAACAGTTGGCTGCTCAGTGCTAGAAGAATTGTATAGGTTTTTCTGCGTGCTGAGCGTATTGGAGACGGAAGAAGCGGTACTTGCTTTGCGCTTTCCCGCCGTCTTTTTTTCCTTTCGGCCCCAGAAGCTGAACTTGATGCTTTCAAGCAAAAAGGCATTGGAGGCTGCGAAGTTCTTGATAGTATTCAACCTGTGCGCGTTGCCTGAAAGCCCAAGTCCAAAGATTTTTTTAAAGGGATTGAAGAGACTCGTCTTTGTTACTCTTCCTTGGTTTTGTTTAGATTGTTGAGTACCCATACCAATTCATGCCATCTCATGGAAAATTCCTCATCCGAAAGTTTGTCGGGATCTATCTTGAAATGATAGCGAAGCAGCGCGTTCATTTTTCTTAGCTGATCCCTCTGGTCGCCTTCTTCAATTGAAAACCGACTTAAATTTTTTTTAACGTTCCCTGCCTGAACGAAACCAGTGGCTCCAGTGCCGTGCAGGCGCTGAGCAGCATTTCGTCACTCTCCATGATTTCCTCGTCCCCTTTTATCCAGCAGTTTTTCAGCAGCATCTCGTAGGCGCTCAGCGGGTCCATGTTTACTTTGCTCATAAAAACAGCCAGGACCTTTCTGTTTGGTTTTTTGAGATAGGCGGTGGCCAGGTCGTCTTCCTCATCCGACCGCGGGATGCTCAGTTCGTACAGTTCCTGATATTCTTCTTTCAACAGTTCTTTGGTAGTTGCCATGATTTTTCCGGGTGATAAGTATTCGTATTTTTTTATTATTTTCTGTTATGTTCCTTTATTAAGGAATAAGCAGCAGAACTGCTTACCCCTTAATGAGAGAGAATTATTTCCATTCGATGTGAGAAACCAGAAGATCCATAGCGACTTCCATTTTCATGTCACCCGATTTCATGTCTCTTTTGTTGGATTTGAAACGGCAGTTTTTCAGCGTGTGCGTTTTTACCTCGCCGCTTTCTGTTTCGTATGCAACCACGATATCGAATTCGGGAATTTCCTGAAGTCTGCCGTTAGGCGCCGCGCTCATCAGGCTTTCCACTTCGTCGGCCAGCAGCGTGATCGATCCTGTCGATTCGATTTTGCCGTAGCCTCTTGCAACGGGCTTGTTTCCCGCGGCGTACACGTTTTCCATTTCCTGCTTGTCTTCGTAAGAAACGGCTGTGATGCCCGCAACCGGGTTGCCCAAAATGTTTACTGTGATATCCGACCAAGAATAGGTTCTTCCATTTACTAAAGGTGCGAAACTCATTTTTTTATTTTTTTAATGATTGATAATCTAAAAACTCGATGGGAATTGAGGAGAGCGCTGCGGCTCTCCCCGTGAATTGATCACCCATCAATTCATGACTGTAAAGTCGATAAATTAATAATTGTATTATGTCTCCGAATAGGATTCCCGACGCGGGAAAAGCGCTATCGGATGCGATTAGGCCAGCTTGGTGGCAAAGCCCACTTTCACTTCGATTTGTCTGGCCGTGCCTTTAGGCACAAGCTTCAGTACAATATTCAGTTTTGAAAGATTCTCTGCCTCTGCGCTTACCGCCGCAGAGAAATCGCTCAGCTCTCCGGCGTTGCGCATGCGCTCCAGAGGTTTTGCGCACAGGTTCTCGAAAGACTTGCGGGTGTCTTCAGCCAGTTTTCCTTCAGCGTTCACTGTCAGCGGGCTGTTCAGCTGAGGCAGCAGGCTGGCCCGGACTTCCCGTATCGCTTTCTCGATGGTTCGGTTGCTTTCGATATAGGCATAGTCATTCGTTGCTTTAACTGCCGTATGGCTGTCGTTGAAATACGTGCCTTCGTCACCCGTATATTTCAGCGGAAAGATGAAGCGGCTTTCACCCAGCTCTTTTTGGACCGTGTTGGTTAGTTGGTCAACCGAGTCTCCATTCATCAGCATGGGATCCGAGAATTCTGCGCCCAGATTGAAACGCTGCACCCAGCCGATGTTTTCGTGAACGGCGGCTTTGCTGACCGCTCCGGCAAGGGCTCCGACACAGCCGATAGAGCGTTTGTTATCATCACTACCGTTTCTAAACTTAACGATTACGCTTTTATTTACAAATGGCTTAAACACTTCTTGATCGACTGCCTTAATTGTTAAAGCTGTTGTTATCTTGCTGTCTTGCGAATCTTTTTCAGATGCTTTACAAGTGTATTCCTTATCTTGAAAGAAATAAGTGAATGGCGCACTTGGTAAAATCACACCTTTTTTTAACTTAAGTTTGTATCCAGTGACTGCTTTAGGCGTTCCGCTCTCAATAGGTAAAACTGTCGCTAAATGGTCAACATTCTCTATTCTGATTGAAATATTTTCAGCATCTTTAAATAATCCATTGTCTTTTGAAGCAATAATTAATGATGTGACTTTTCCATCACACATTTCAAATTCACTGAACGAAAATTGCTCTCCATTGAAATACAATTTATTTTTGACAAGTTCAGGATCTATTCCTTCATCAAGATTCAAAT
>JAKSBZ010000335.1 GCA_022360875.1 Cytophagales bacterium
AAAGAGCAGAAAAAAAAAAAAAAAAAAAACTGTACGTTTCATATTATGAAAAAGTATGCAAAATGCAATTCTTTACATTTATACCACTGAAAAATTAAAAAAATGAAGTTCCTAATATGTACAAATCTGAAAATTCTCCCCAACAGTCCGCCTAAAAAACCGTACAAATAAGCAAATTCATATAGTTCACCTTACCCTTTATAACCTTACATCTATAATAGTAACCACATGAAGCTTTCGCTCCAAGAACTAAAAGATTATTATCAAGGCCTGGACAAAACCATTGCGCTCAATTTAAGACTGCTGCAACAAGGCATCGTAGAACCAGAAGCACTCGCCAAAGAATTGGAACAATTGCAACGGCTCAAGAAAAAAATTGAAAAAGCAATTCAGGCCGCCCAATAATTCCGGCTATGCTCGCTGCCAAGCCCGAAGACCGCCTTCCACATTCATTACATGCTCAAACCCAAGCTGCTGCATGGCTCTCACCGCCTTTGAGCTACGCCTGCCCGAGCGACAATACACAAAAATTGTTTTTTCTTTCGGCAACTGCCTGACTTTTTCCTTAAAAGATTCCGAATACCAGTCAATATTCACTGCATTCGGCATTTTTCCCTGCTCAAATTCCGCGGATGTACGCACGTCGAGCAAAATATAACCTGCCGGCTGATTTTTTTTTATTTCTTTTCTTAATTCCCTTACAGTAATTCGTTCGTAATCTGACTGGGCATTGGTCGCAAAATAAAAAATCAGAATGCAAGCAGGCAAAAAAATCCACTTAGCCAGTTTATTCATAAAGCACACGCCGTTTAACAATTAAAGAAAGAAAGAATTAATCGATTTTCAAAAAATGAAACAGAAAAAGTCAATATAATTTGATTTCCTGGACTGTGCAGGTATTTTCGTGACATATCAATTCCAACAACCAAAATGCTCAACATTTTTATAAAAGAAACCAATATTTTTCTCAACTCGCTAATTGCCTACATAGTCATTGGTTTGTTCCTCTGCGGCACGGGGCTGTTGTTCTGGGTTTTCCCTCAGTCCAGCGTACTCGAATACGGTTTCGCTTCCCTGGACAGTTTTTTCAGCTTGACGCCTTATGTATTCCTTTTCCTTATCCCAGCCATCACCATGCGAATGATCGCTGAAGAAAAAAAAGAGGGCACACTCCCGCTGTTGCTCAGCAAGCCGCTCTCCAATACATCTATCGTCATGGGCAAGTTCTTCGCCAGCTGGTTTTTAGTGCTTATTGCCCTTCTGCCCACCTTGCTTTATGTTTTTTCGCTCTACGAACTCGGAAATCCCGCAGGAAACCTGGATTTGGCCGGCACATGCGGTTCGTATATTGGATTGCTGCTTTTAGCTGCAGTGTTCTGTTCTGTCGGCATCTTTTGCTCATCGGTTACCGAAAACCAGATTACGGCTTTTGTGTTTGCTGTGTTTGTCTGCTTTGTTTTGTTTTTGGCACCCCAGTCTTTATCACAACTCAGCAGCTGGTCCAAGAATGCACTGATACTGGAAAAATGGGGAATCGTTTACCATTACAATTCACTCAGCAAAGGATTGCTTGATTCCCGGAGCATTCTGTATTTTATCAGCCTCAGCGGATTTATTCTATACCTGTCCACCCTCAAACTTGCAAGCAGAAAATGGTAGACTTTCATTCAAAAAAAATTGAATTTTTGCTAAAAGCCGGCATTAGCTTTTTTATCCTTCTTTTAATCAATCAGCTGTTCAGCCTGTTCTATTTCCGCATAGATCTTACCGAAGATAAAAGATACACATTTTCCCAAGCCAGCAAGGAAATCTTGAAAACAATGCCTCACGAAATGCGCATTGACGTGTATCTTGAAGGAAAAATGCCCGCCGGATTTTTGAGACTTCGCAACCAGATCGAAGAAAACCTTAAGGAAATCAATATGCTGAGCGATGGAAAAGCCAGCTACCACTTCATTGACCCGTCTGCCGAACCCAACCGAAAGCGCCGCAACCAGCTTTACCTGGAACTTGCACGCAAAGGAATCCAGCCCACCAACACATTCGACACAAAAGGTGACGAAAAAAAAGAAAAGCTGCTTTTTCCGGGCGCGGTGCTGCACTATCAAGGTCACGAACTCGCTGTAGAATTTTTGAAAGGCAACAAATCTCTCAGTCCCCAGCAACAACTCAACCAGTCAGTAGAGAACATAGAATACACGCTCATTTCAGCAATCAGACAAATAAGCCAGGTCAGGAAAAAGCGGATCGGTTATATGTCTGACAACCCGAAAAATCCGAAAGCCCAGGCTTTTCGTTCGGCAATCCGGCAGCAATACGTGCTAACTGATTTAAACACGAAAAAACTCCTCAAATCAAACCCGGATGCGGTAGTGGTTACGGAGCTGCGACGCCCGCTCAGCGAGGCAGCAATTTTCCAGCTTGACCAGTACGTGATGAAAGGCGGCAAAGTTTTGTTCCTGATTGACAAAGTAAATGTTGCTTTCGACAGCATTTTCCAAAGCCAAGCCCTTGCCTTCCCAAAAGAAACCGGACTGGAATCCTTGCTGTTCAAATACGGTCTGCGCATCAACGCCGACCTTGTGCAGGACCTAAACTCCGGAGCCATTCCTGTGGTTGTTGGCCAAATGAGCGGTCAGCCCAATATACAGCTGGTAAAATGGCCTTATCTGGTTATAGCCAACCGCTTTGGCGGCCATAGCATCACAAAAAATATGGACGCTGTTTTTCTGCGATTCGCCAGCAGCCTGGATACCGTAAAGAGTTCCGGAATAACAAAAACACCGCTGCTGATGAGTTCGCGGCACAGCAAACGGCTGCAGGCCCCAGTGGACATCAGTATGAATGCACTGAAAAAAGACTTCAAGCCTGAGTCTTTTAATCAAGGGAACAAAGTGTTTGCCTACCTGGCGGAAGGACAATTTCCATCCGTTTTCAGAAACCGCTTCCTTCCCGAAGGATATGAGGGAACAAAAGTCATCCCGCAGAGCAAAAAAACTTCCATTATAGTGGTGGGAGATTCCGACATTATGCTTGCGGAAAAAAATCCTAAATCAGGCGAATATGAAAAACTCGGAAAAGACCCCTACACAAAACTAACATTCGCCAATGAAGATTTTTTGATGAATGCACTTGCCTATCTGACTGAAGGAAAAAAATTGATGCAGGCACGAGCCAAAACCATCCGGATCCGACAACTTGATGCCCTTCGAATAAAAGAGGAGCGTACATTCTGGCAAGCATTCAATCTGCTGCTTCCTTTAGCTTTTCTGCTTCTCTTCGGAAGCGCAAAATATTTTTTAAGAAAAAGAAAATACACTAGATTCAAATAGACATGAAGAAGAACACTTTCCTATTGCTTCTCTTCCTCGGACTTGGCCTGGCCAATGCCCTGCTTTTTTTTAAGGACTATGATTTTTCAAAACCAGCCATAAACTACGAACTCTTTGCTGTTGACAGACCGCAGGACATTGATGCGGTGGTTATTTCCCAAGGCCGTTTGGCCTACCGTCTTGAAAGGGAAAAAAGCGGCTGGGAACTAAACGGGAAAACCGTCCGTCCCAAACTGATCGAACTGTTGCTGAAGGTTCTGAAAGACAACCGGATCGAACAAGCGCTTTCGAAAGAAGCGTCAAAGAAAACCGCACCTATTCTACAAAAAAACGGAATCCTTGTTTCCGTAGAATCCAAAGGACTTCCCGTTCTGGAATTTTATGCCGGCGGCGACCGCAGCCGGACCACTTCCTATCTGTTGGAAAAAGGCTCTCGGCAGGTTTACACCGCCGGACTTCCCGGCCATGACAGCTTTATAGCCGGACTGTTCGAGATTCCCGAAACTGAATGGACTCTTCCAAATGCGAAAAGATAAGCCTTTAGCTTATCTTTTCCGCTTTTTAAAATAATCCGCCAAAGCTTTATATAACTTTTACCTCGCTCAAACTACCGACGAACAATCTGCTCAGCCCCGGAAGAAACAGCATGTTCTTTTACCGTTATGTAATCCAGACCAACATACGGCGTTTTGCAACATTTCCGTTGCACTTTGAACACCAGATTATTCTTGCCTTCCAAAAGTTTTGCATGCTTAACAGTCACCGTTCGAGACTGTCCGCTTTTGCCGGGTACAACAGCTCCTTTTTTCACCAACTCTCCGTTCAAGTATAGGTCAAGACTCGGACAATCTTTTGTGCCAAATACAACAAAATCCAAATCCGCCGCTTTACTCTCTTTCATTTCAAAAGCAACCTCAATCGGCTGGTTGTGCTGATGTGCCGTAAATTTTGTTAGATTTGAGCCTGAATATTTCGGATTGTTCTCAGCTCTTACCAGCGTAGTTTTTTTATTGTATAAAATACAATCTCCTTCCAGCTTCCCGTTCTTGTCTGGAACAGGAACCATAATATCGTAACGATTTAAAGCCACTTTCTCTTTGGCTTGAAACGGATTCGGATGGCCGGAAGACTCGCCCCCCGGTTTCATGTAAGAGTAAACAACTGGCGCATAGTCCACCTTTGTGCGTATCCAATGCCACAGCTCCATGTCAAAACGAAGCGATCTTTTGAACGGAATTCTGTCCAGCGCCCTGAATCTACTGTTTACCGTCAAACCTGCATGGCGATTACCCTCTCCTATTGGCTGCGAAACAAACGGGTGCATAAACGCCTCGCCGCGTCCCCAGGCATAGCCGTAGTAATCTTCCGTTCCGGTGCCAAAATGCGAAGGCTGAGATTCTCCGTCAATGTATATTTTTTCATCGCCTTCTCCCCACCAAACCGTTCGGTTTCCATTATGCGCAGTATTGAATATTGTCAGTGCATCACCAACAAGCACACCCTGGCCTTTTAACTTGACAAAGTTAAGATCCTGATGTCCCGATTTCCCACTTTGGCCCTCAAACTGCCCGGTGACAATACTTGAATGCTGCAGCCAAGAAGTATAAAAATGCATCGAATTCTCTTTCCATTCATAGTCCTGCACTTCCACGTCTCCGGTAAGCTTCACCGGCTGCTTATCCAGATTCTCAAAAGTGACAACACAATTTTTATTAAAAGGCATCACCCACTGGCAGCTCATAAAGCTCGCATCCCGCACTTGCTGATAATGTGTTTGATTTGCAACCTGAGCGTAGCCGATACCAAAAAAATCGCCCAACGGACACCATACAGTCTGCTTGCCGTCAAACTCCATTTTCACAACTGTCGAGCGCAGCGCCTGCGGTATATTATCGGCTTCCAGCTGCACACGAAGCTTGCTAACAGCGCCCGGTGTATTAAAAGCAAGATGCAATTCACTTTCCGGAGCAATAGTCTCCTGAAACTCCTGCTGCTCACGGACCTTTGCGTCCTTTAGCATTCCTCCCTGCATTAACGCCTGGTTGGTTTTACTTATCTGCCATTTGGCTTTCTCCAAACTCTCTTGCGAGAAACTTTCCACCACTGTCCCAGCAGGATATGCACGGTAGTTAATGTTATAGTAGTAAAACGGAACGTTTCCACCTTTGTCGTTTGACACAGTTATTTTACACGATTTTCCGTAAGGAATCGGCAAATACAGATTCTGTCCGCGCCTGTAGTCAACAGTTGTCGTTTTGGACAGCCCCACACTAAGCGGCTCAGCCGCCAGCAAGCCATTTCCCACTACATCAATAACTTTTCCTTCGATCGCCGGCTTATCGCCTCCGTCTATGTAAAAACGAAGCGTATAATGCTTTAACCTTTGATCGCCGGTAGTCCAAAAGCGAACCACCGCTCCTGGCCCTTTGTGATCAAACATCACAAATTCGGTACGGCCTTCGCGTTCCTCCTTCCGCAAAAACTTGCTTCGGTCATCATTGGCAAACCAGAAATGGGTTTCCTCATTGCCAATACTCCTGCGGTCATAACTTCCGAATTGTTTAGTCTGAAAATCCGATTCGGGATAATAGGTGACCGCTTGGCGGTCCAGCATCTCCTCCAGCAACGTATCCATCGTTACTTTCGAAGGTTCTCTCTGGCAGCCCCAAAAAAGCAAAACAGAAAGGAACAGTAAATTGCATTTGTTTCTTGCCATCAACTAATTATTAATTAAAAGTGAAAATGAATAACTAAAGCCTGTATTTATGAAATTATAAATATTAAAATATATTAATCAAAAAAATCCCCTGTGATTGAGTAAATCAACAGGGGACTCCACTACGTTTCTGTTACTCAGTAATTACACCCAGCTCGGCTCCGGAAATGAACTTTTTCCCGGTCACTTCTTTGTGTGCAACAAACTTAATGTACCTAGCCCGAGTGCTTTTCTTGAAGAAAACTTCCTGTTTCATCGGGTTGTGTTTTATGTTTCCGAATTCCGCTTTCGACACCTGAGTTTTCCATTTCTTGCCGTCAAGGCTCGTCATGAATGAATATTTCTTACAAACTCCTGTAATTTTACCGTCAGTTCTCGGCACATAGGTAAAGCCTTTCAATTTCAGCTCTTCTCCTAAATCCACCGCCACTTGCTGAGGGATTGATTGTTTTCCTTTGTCCCACGGACTGTGCCAAATGGTTCTGAAATCCCCGTCAATCAGTTTTTCGGCTCCAAAACCTTTCTGAGCCAACGCGTTTAACACTTTCCACTTAGTCTTTGGAATATCGTAGCGCTCTTCAACCACGTCGCTGGCCGTTGCTCCTCCGTCCACAAAACTTACAGCCTTCACGTTTGCTTTTCCTTTCTGGCTCATTGGCTTTTTGTATCTCGGCGATTTCATTGTCGGCTCCGAACCGTCCAGAGTATAGTGAATCTCCGCCTGGTCTGACGAACAGTTTATTACAATTTCTCCGGATTTTTTTCTGCTGATCACCGGCGCAGCTATTATCTCTACACTCTTGTACAAACCTACAAACGAAAGACTCGGCTTGTTTCTCGACTCAAGAATACGCACTCTGACTTTCTGGGCTTTAATTTGAGGAAAACGCTTTATCTTCTTATAGCCGACAGTTGTTCCTTCAAACACTTTTTCCCATTTATTCCCATTCCAAACATCGAATGCAAATTTTTCGATCCGCTGCCCTTTTTTGTGTATCGCTTCCTGCATTACCAAACAATTGAACCGCTGCGGAGAATCGAAATTGATTACCAGATCAGCCGGCGTTTTATCAGCTAGCCAGTACGTGTCAGGATTTCCGTCGAAAGCATGACTTGCCGGATGTTGCTCAGGTGAAGCCGATGCCAAAAGTTCTTTTTTGCTTTTGCACAAATTGGTTCTAAACGAAGCGGCAATATAATCTCCCACCTGTTTCATCACTGCCGCGTCTTTGTCAGGAATTAAACCCCGCTTGTCCGGAGTAAGGTTCAGCAAAAACACACTGTTTCCTCCCACCGACTTAAACCATACATCAAGAATCTCTTCCTTGGTTTTCACATACTGCTGCTCATCTCTGTAAAACCACCCATGCCTAATAGACGTGTTCGTTTCCGCCGGGCTCCAGCGAAGACTTGTAACTTTATCATTCAACAATTTCTTTCTGCTGCCCAAATCATCAGGCATACTGCTTCCTCTTTCTCCGTTCACAAAAGGAATAATACTCCATTCGGTCTTTCGGGTTCTGCCTGCTTCGTTTCCACACCAGCGAACATCCGGTCCTTTAATGGCAATATTGGCTTCCGGACGCAATTTGCGTATCATGTCATACCAAGCTGTGTAATTGTATGTCTGCCCAGTCCCGGGTTTCGGATTGGCTCCGTCGAACCACACTTCATGAACGGGCCCGTATTCTGTAAGCAACTCATAGAGCTGATTCATAAAATACACATCGTAATCAGTCAGGCTGTCATATTCAAACGTATTCTTAACGCCTCTTTCCTTATAATCGCTTGGGATTGTCACCCTGCGCGGTTTGCTGCCGTTTCCATAGCGGCCGGTTTCAGCTTCTATTTCATGCAAATCTGCCGGAGAAAGATAAATTCCGAGTTTCAGTCCTCCCTCTTTACAGGCTTCAGAAAGCTCTTTTACAACATCTCCTTTACCGTTTTTCCAAGGCGAATTCTTTACAGAATGCTCCGTGTACCGGCTTGGCCATAGACAGAATCCATCGTGGTGCTTAGCCGTGATCATGGCCAGCTTCATTCCGCCACTTTTCATAACCTTTACCCACTGCCGCGCATCCAGCGATGATGGATTGAAATCAGTCGGGCTTTCCTTGCCATTACCCCATTCCACCCCATTGAACGTATTCACTCCAAAATGGAGAAAAGCAATAAACTCATCTTTTTGCCATTCGTACTGCCTTTTGCTTGGCACCACCCGAGAAGCTTTCTCAATAATCATTTGCTCTGTGTCGCCAGACTTAAGAGAAATTACATTGGAAACATTCTCTTTTTGACCTTGCCTGCACGACGAGAGTAATGCCAAAAAAGCCATCAAAACAATTGCGTTGATTTTTTTCATTTTATTCAGATTTTTGAAAAAATAAAAGTATTCAGAATCATTTCCCGACATTATTAATCTGTGAAGATCATATCAAAGAAATAACCACATATGAAACGTCCTTCTACATACAAAACACAATATAGGCAATATATCTGTTATTTTTAAAAAATCTCATCATTTCTCATTTTAACAAAATGTATCCAGCATTCGCTTCATCTGTCTGCCTTATAATTGCAACCAGACTTGGGGCTTTCGCTATCTTTCCCTTCAAAATGACACTTCACAAACGCACAAAAAAAAGGACTGCCCGAAGACAATCCTTTACATTGCATTATTAAACTTTTTTATTACGCTTCCAAAGCAGCAATACCCGGCAACACTTTTCCTTCCATGTATTCAAGCAACGCACCGCCGCCTGTAGAGATGTACGACACTTTGTCACCGAAACCTAAGTTGTTGATCGCAGCCGCTGAGTCACCGCCGCCAATCAGAGAAAATCCGCCGTTTTCAGTCGCTTTAACTACCGCTTCCGCCACAGCAATGGTTCCTTTAGCGAAGTTTGACATTTCTGAAACGCCCATTGGCCCGTTCCAAAGAATTGTTTTCGAGTTGGCAATAACCTCAGAGAATTTTACGCTTGTCTCAGGTCCGATATCCAGTCCCATATATCCTTCAGGAGTTTCTCCCGCCTTGGCAATCTGAATATTCGCATCGTTTTTGAATGCATCAGCGACTACATCGTCAACCGGCAACAAAAAGTTAACGCCTTTTGCTTTGGCTTTTTCAATCAGCCCTTTGGCAATATCCAGACGGTCTTCTTCAAGCAGCGATGAGCCAATGTTTCCACCCATAGCTTTGATAAATGTATACGTCATTCCGCCGCCGACGATAAGGTTGTCCACGCGATCCAGCAAGTTCTCAATGATCAAGATCTTGTCAGAAATCTTTGCTCCGCCCATGATAGCCGTCAACGGCTTCTCACCGCTTTCAAGCACTTTCTGAGCATTTTCCACTTCGCGCTGCATTACGTATCCAGCCACTTTTGCCTCTACAAATTTGCCGATAATCGCTGTAGAAGCGTGTGCGCGGTGAGCTGTTCCGAAAGCGTCCATAACCCAAACATCGCCCAGTCCAGCCAATTTTTTAGCGAACTCCTCGTCTCCTTTTTTCTCTTCTTTATGGAAACGAAGGTTTTCCAGCAACAACACGCCGCCCATTTCCAGAGCCGCAGCTTTTGCTTCAGCCTCTTCGCCAATGCAGTTGCTTGCAAATTCAACGTCTACGCCCAGCTTCTCAGACAAAGCCGGAACAATATGCTTCAGTGAGAATTTCTCTTCCGGTCCGTCTTTTGGTCTTCCCAAATGAGACATTAGGATCACGGCTCCGCCGTCAGCCAAAATTTTCTTAATAGTCGGCATAGCCGCATTGATGCGGTTGTAATCGCGGATGTTGAAATTCTCGTCCAATGGAACGTTGAAATCCACTCTTACAACTGCTTTTTTTCCTGAAAAATTGAAACTATCAACTGTAATCATATCAGTCTTTTTTATAAAATTTGTGATCACTAAATTATTTTACTACAAACAGCGGCTATAGACCGCTTAAACAGCAGACCGCCTGAGCCGGTCATTTATCGCTCGCCCCAAGCCCGTCTCTGGCAATAGCTCCGTAAGTATCAGCTTCACGTCCTGTGAATCCAGATAACGAAGTCCTTGAAACAGCCTGGAAGCGGCTTCAGCAAGATCGCCTTTCGCCGACAGCACAAACTGGCGACTCTCCGGGACCTGCCTGTAAACTTCCTTCCAGCTAAGAACAGCCACCTCTTCCGGGTTATATTCCTTAAGCAGGCTTTCGATATCTCCGAGAACAACATCTTTCATCGGAGAATAATGGCTTTTCAGCATTCCCGGAGCCTGAGGGTTCGAACTGGAATGCGGCTTCACAACTACATTCCCAATTACACGCTCGATCTCCTCAACAGCTGTCCCTCCTAGACGATACACGGTAGGCTTGCCGTTTTCATACCCAATAATAGTAGATTCTATTCCCACATTACTATGACCGCCATCAAGTATGTAAGGAATTTTTTCTCCGAGCTGGTTGTAGACATGCTCTGCCGTTGTCGGACTCACATATCCAAAAGGATTGGCGCT
>JAKSBZ010000096.1 GCA_022360875.1 Cytophagales bacterium
CCTGCCGATCAGTATGCGCTTATGGGCGTGCTCATTCTTATTGGCGTGGTGGTTAACAACGGCATCATTTTGCTGGATTACGCGCGTCAGCTCGAGTCGGAGGGTTTCCGGAAATCACGGGCCATCATACAGTCGGGAATAACAAGAATACGTCCGGTGCTGATAACCGCGGCGACCACTGTGGCCGCGCTGGTTCCTATTGCTCTGGGCGAGGAGCAATACATGGGGGCGATAAGCCAGCCGTTTGCGCTTACCGTTATCGGCGGGCTAACGTTCAGCACGCTGCTTACGCTTATTCTTATTCCGGCTTTTTACAGCGGGATGCAGTCTGCGATTCGCTGGATGCGCGGACTTTCGCCTTGGGCAAAAACTTTTCAGCTTTTTGTGCTGGCGGGCTTGTACAGTATGCTGTACATCACGCTGAATTCCCTTATTTGGCAGATTCTGTGGGGAACGCTGGGAACCATGGCGGTGCCGGCTCTGACTTACTTCTTGACTGAAAGCTTGAAAAAAGCCAGCGCCGATGTTATCCCGCGCGGAGAGCCGATTCATATTACGATCCGGCACCTTTCGAAGGTTTACGGGCGACCGAACCAGGTGAAGAGAGAATGGATGGCAGTGCAGAGAATACAGCGAACGCTTGGTCTGGACGGCGAATACCATAGCGGGTACGACCGATTGAAATTGCTGTGGCAGGTTCCGCTAATGGCGTTTTGGGCTTATCTGACGTTTTATTATACAAAAAATCCGCTGTGGAATTTTGTGTTCGTTATTCTCTTCAATGTGCTTGCCGTTCAGTTTTTTAAGCCTTTGCTTTTTTCATTTCTAAATAAAAAACAGATTGAATTGCTGAAGAAAGCCAGCTATTGGGTGTTGCCGGCTGTGAATATGGTGTATTTCTTTTTGAGCTGGGAGAGCATCGGAACAGCAGTGGTTCTCTTGTTGGCATTGCTGGTTTTGTTGGTTGGCTTCGACCAAAACAGACGAGTGGAGCAAAAGAAAAAGCAGTGGGAGAAAATGAATTTTGTATTCCGAATTCTAGGGAAGTTTGCCAAGTGGATAAAATCTCGATGGTATCCGGAGGAGTTCCGTGCGCTGAAAGCTGTGGATCTGGATATCGGACAGGGAATGTTCGGACTGCTCGGTCCCAATGGCGCCGGCAAGTCGACGCTGATGCGGGTTATTTGCGGAATCCTGGAGCAGAGTTACGGAAAAATTTGGATCAACGGGCTGGATACGCAGGAGAAAAGAGAAGAGCTGCAGGGGCTGATCGGCTTTTTGCCGCAGGAATTCGGCATGTACGAGAAGATGAGCCCGGCGAGTTATCTGGATTATCAGGCGATACTGAAAGGGCTTACGGATTCGGAAGTGCGAAAAGAGCGCCTTCGGTATGTGCTGGAGTCGGTGCATTTGTACGATCGCCGGCACGAGCCGATCGGTTCGTTTTCGGGCGGTATGAAACAGCGGGTGGGTATTGCGCAGACGCTGTTGCATTTGCCAAGAATATTGGTGGTGGACGAGCCGACTGCAGGACTTGATCCGAAGGAGAGGATTCGGTTTAGAAACCTTCTGGTGGAGCTGAGCAGCGAGCGCGTGGTGATTTTTTCTACGCATATTCTGGAAGACGTGGCGAGCGCCTGCAACCGCCTGGCGATTCTGAAGCGGGGCGAAATACAGTTCCGCGGAACGCCGCAGAGCATGACGAAGGTGGCCAGCGGAAAAGTTTGGGAAATGACCATTGCCGGCGATGAGCTGGATGCCTGGAACGAAAATCTGATTGTTACCCACCATATGCAGGAAGACGACGGGCTGCGCGTTCGCTGTCTGTCGCCTGAGGCGCCGACGGCGACGGCTGTTCCGCTGCCTCCGAATTTGGAAGACGCTTATTTGTGGCTGCTCAAGGGAAAATCGATGTTTGAAGAAAAAAAACAGGAATATGCAAATGCTTAACGATGTGAAACGAGTCGCCCAGTTCTCCTGGGCGATGTTTCGATATAACATGAAAATCATTTTCGGCGGGAAGTTCATCTATTTTTTTCTGGCCGGCATGGTGGCCTATTTGCTGGGCGTTGGCGGGGATATTTACTGGGGAAAGCCGACCGATCTTTCGGATGTGTTTCATTACCTCATGTTTCCTGCGGTGTTGCTGGTGTTTTATCCGTCGGCTTTCGGTGTGCAGAACGACATGGACCAGCGGACGGTCGAAATACTTTTCACTATTCCGAATTACCGTTTCAAGGTTTGGCTGGTGCGTCTGTTCATTGCCAACGTGCTGGTTTTTTTGATCATATATTTATTGGCGTATCTGACGCAGTTTCTGCTGATGGGCGTGCCGTACTTTGAGCTCAGCATGCAGCTGATGATTCCGGTTTTCTTCCTGAGCACCTTTGCCTTTATGGTGTCAACGCGAACGCGCAGCGGGCTGGGCACGGCGATAATAGTTGTTATTGTGGCTTTCGCATTTTTTGTGGTGTACCAGAACTCGCCGAAAACGCCTTATCAGATTTTTTTCAATCCTTACCGGGTTATAAAAGACATGCACCAGCTGGTTTGGGAAAATGCTAAATTCAACAACCGGCTGTATTTGTTGGTTGGTTCTTTTATGTGTCTGCTTTACGGACTGATGAACTTGCAGAAAAGGGAGAAATTTAAGATATAGCTCTGTGTTTAACTAACATAGCATGCATAGGAAAGACACTTTTTGCTGTAAAGTAGAAAGTGTTTTTTTTGCATTATGCGATCATTAAAAAAGACAAATCAAGTTATTATACGATCCCGGATTAGAATTGATGAATCATTCGTTGTTTATTCATGTATGAATTTGCTATATATGCAGGCAGGATCACTGAATGAGTGGTAGGATATGAGGGATTCGAACCCACGACCTCTGCCCTGTCAAGGCAGCGCTCTAAACCGACTGAGCTAATATCCTATTTTTTTGACGACACAAAAATACTGAAATTATTCTTGAAAAAAAGATTTTTTTATGGGGTTGATTGATTTTTCTAGTTTTAAAAGTCGCCTTTTGTTTAGCTATGGGACGTTGATTGTGAGTTTGGTTTTGGCAAGCAGCGGGTTATATATTTACTACAGCGGCAAGCAGACGGAAGAATTTGTTGTTGGAGCAGAGCTGCCTCGCCGATTGGAAGCGGCTGGCAAAAATGCAAACCAGTTTTTTGATAAAGCGAGAAAGCTGATTGCGCCGGTAAGCCGGAATGTTTTTATCCGAAATGAACTAGGAAAAGCCAGTCCTGACCGCCAGAGCATAGCGGCGCAGCTTTCAGAGGCAAAAAAAGGCGATTCTATAATCGAGACTTTTGGTTTTGTCATTGCTTCTTCCGACACAATTCTGAACTCGGACGGCGAGTTGGGCAAGGCTGAAGAGGCGTCCGGGCTCGGCTGGTATGCGGAATTCAAAAAACAGAACAGGAGGTACGATTGGAGCTGCGAAAACGGATGTTTTCTTTTTCGTGAGAAAGTCATGGACGGAGAAGGGCTGCTTGGCGTGGCTTATCTGGCTATTCGCACACACAAACTGACGTCATTTCTGGAGAATGGCAGAGAGGCCGACCGGCTGCATTATGTAATTTTGGATGAAAGCAATCGTGTGCGGGCCACTGATTTGCCAAAGGGCAGCCCGGGCATGAGGCTGCAGGAACTGGATTTGTTTTCTGAGACTGGCGACGGACAGCTTCTGAAAACCGGAAGCGGTCGTTTTCAGAGAGCGGGAGAAACATGGCTTTCACACTGCCTGCCGGTGGGCGTTGCCGGATGCAGTGTGCTGGTGACAAAGTCGGCTGATGTTGCCTTGGACCAGGCGGACAAAGGCTTTCTGTACAATTCGCTGTTCGGAATTGTTTTGATGTTTGTAGGTCTGGGTATTGCCTCAGCGATCAGCAAAAAATTCTCAGGCGGGCTGAACAAAATTTTGAA
>JAKSBZ010000180.1 GCA_022360875.1 Cytophagales bacterium
GGCATTTACCACACCAATCCAAAAATTGTCTACATTCCGGATGATCCGCGCCTGGGCATTTACCGCACAGCGTTTGCCAACACGCTTTGCCTGTACGAAGAGCGGCCGTCCAAAAACGAGGGAAAAATAAAAAGCTTCGGATTCGCGAAAAAAATAAAAAGCACGCCCGATGTTGCAGAATACCTGGAAGAAGACAACGACAATGAAATTGACTATCCCTTTGTGCTGCGTTCGAGACTGTTCGACATGGTGCTGGGCGACTGGGACCGGCATGAGGACCAATGGCGTTGGGCGCGCTTCAAGAATAAAAACAAAGGCTACACATTCCGGCCGATTCCCCGCGACCGCGACCAGGTTTTTTTCGTCAACCAAGGACTGTTGCCGAAAATCGCCTCGCGCAGGTGGATTCTTCCGAAATTCGAAGGATTCAACAACGACATCCGGTGGGAAGAAGGATTCAATTTCAATGCGCGTTTTTTTGACCGTTCGTTTCTCAACCAAGCCAGCTTAAACGACTGGCTTGCCCAGGCCGACAGTATTCAGCGCCGGCTGACTGACGAGATAATTAAACAGGCCATAAAAGAATCGCTGCCGGAAAAAATTTATGCTATCAACGGAGAAACTCTGGTAAAAAAGCTGATAGCGCGACGAGACAAACTAAAAACAGTCGCACGAAATTATTACAAGGCGCTGGCCAAAAAAGTAGACGTCGTAGGCACTTCTAAAAACGAGCAGTTCTTTATCAACCGGTTCGACGATGGAAACGTGCAGATAACTGTCCGAAAAATCAGTAAAAAAGGAAAGCTGAAGCACATTACCTACCAGCGTCTTTTCAAACACAATGAAACCAAGGAAGTTCGCTTGTACGGCCTTGGCGGAAAAGACGAATTCAAAGCAACCGGATCTTCACGGAAGGGTGTGAAAGTGCGCGTTATCCTCAAGGGAAAAGACAATGCATTTGAAGACGAAACAACCGGCGCCAAATCCAGCCAAATTAAGCTTTACAATGTTCCGGAGAAAGAATCCATCCGAAAAGGAAAATCAACCAAACTGAAAACACTTCCACGCGGCGCGCTGGCAGAATACAACCGCCGGGCATTCAAATACAACCAGGCTTTTCCGCTGGCCGCGGCCGGCTACAACCCCGACGACAAAATTTCTCTGGCTGCCGGCACACACATTATTGCCCATGCTTTCAATAAAGAACCCTACGCTTCCAGCCAGACAATATTAGCCGGCGTCTCACTGCTTGGAAACGCCTTCTCTCTCAAATACAAAGGCGACTTCACCGATTTTATCGGGGATTTCAACCTGAGAATCGCCGCCGACGCCAGCGTGCCGTCTTTTATTTCCAATTATTACGGACTGGGCAACAGCACTTCCAACAAACCAGATCGCGTATTCAACAACAAATCCAGCGAAATGGATTTCTTTCGGCTGCGATACATGCGGATTCTGATTGACGCCGGTCTTCACAGCAAGATTGGCGACCGCAGCCAGTACACATTCGGGCTTCGTTATCTAATAAATGAAGTGTTCGACAACGAGTACACCGATGACAAGTTTATCGCCGATTTTTCAGAAAACGGGCTCACACCGGGCGAAGCCTACGGCGCCAAAGAGTACGGCGGTCTGAACTTCAATTATATATACGACCATAGAAACAACCCCAGTCTGCCGGAAAGCGGCTTTTACTTTCACCTGGACGCCTCGGCTTACCAACGATTAGGAAAAAACAGGCGCCTGGCTAAAATCGAATCCGATTTATCGCTATATTGGACTGTCCGTCTGCCTCTTAGGCTAACTTTTGCCACGCGGTTTGGGAGCGCCGTGAACTTCGGCGGCAATTACAACTTCAATATGTACAACAAACTGGGCGGATCCAAAAACCTAAGAGGATACCGGAAAGACCGATTTTACGGACAGTCCATGTTTTTTAACAATATTGACTTGCGGCTCCGCTTGCTGAACATTCATTCCTCAATCCTGCCAATGACTCTAGGCGTTATCGGATTCAATGACGTAGGACGGGTATGGCTGAGCGGCGAAAAATCAAAAAAATGGCACTGGGGCTACGGAGGAGGAATTTATGTGGCGCCTCTAAACATCGTCGCATTTTCTCTTTTTTCCGGATTTTCAGAAGAAGGAACTAATATTTACGCAAAAATTGGGTTTTCTTTTTAGAAACTTCGTTCTATTTAATGGAGACAGAAAGCGAATATTTACCAAACAGAGGCAGATAAAAAATTTACTGTATGCTATTGCACGGGCACATAATAAAGGAGGACGATATGAGCAAGTTGATAAGAGATGTGGAAAGTTTTGCCAGAGAATTTTTTTCCAAAAGCCAGCCCTTGTCGTATCACAACCTCGAGCATACGCAGAATGTCGTAAGGCTTTGCAGAATAATCGGAGAGGACGAAGGCATTTCGGAACACGAAATGTTACTGCTGGAGATCGCCGCGTGGTTTCACGACATCGGCTATTGCAAGAGCTGCTCTGAACATGAAGAACGAAGCAGCGGCATGGCATGCGAATACATCCAGAGCAAGCTAAACCAAGAGGATCTGAAAGTTATTCAGGGATGCATTATGGCCACGCAGCTCACCGAAAAACCTCAAACCCTTTTGCAAAAAATCATTTGCGACGCAGACCTCTCCCACTTAGGCAGCCTGGATTATTTTGAAAGGGCCGAGTCCCTGCGCCAAGAGCTGATCGAAAGCTCCGGCATGAAAATATCCAAAAGTGACTGGGTCAAAAAAAATATTGATTTTCTTTCAAAGCACCGTTTTTACACTGATTATGCCAACCGGATTCTTGAGCCGGTCAAACAAAAGCATTTGGAAGTCCTTAAAAAAAAACCTGTGAAATTAGGCAAACCTACTCAGAAGAAGACTGTAAAAAAAAACAGTAACAAAAAACTGGAGACTGTCAAACCCCGGCGAGACATCGAATCCATGTACCGAATTGTATCGCGAAACCAGATGAATCTGAGCGCTTTAGCCGACAGAAAATCCAACATCCTGCTTACCATCAACTCGGCCATCATTTCATTTGCCATCGGGGTGCTGTTCCGAAAATTCGACGGCAATTTTTTGTATCCTTCCATTCTGTTTTGCCTCACTGGCCTGGGGTCCATCATACTCACAGTAATTGCCACCCGCCCGAAAGTAACTAAAGGAACTATCAGCCGCGAAGACGTGCTCAACAACAAAGCAAACGTGCTTTTCTTCGGCAACTTCAACGGCATGTCGCTGGACGAATTCGGATGGTCCATAGACCAGGTTACGAAAAGGCCCAAAACAATTTATGACAACCTCATGCGGGACACCTATTTCCTTGGATTAGTGCTTACTCGTAAATACCGTTTCCTGAACTGGGCCTACAACTTTTTTATGTTCGGCCTTATCATTACGGTCATTGCGTTTGTCATCACCTTTTTGTTCTTTAATGACGGCAGCTACACCAGCTAATCTCGAAAAATTCACTTAACTATCACATAAAAAACATATAAGCTCATGTCATTTTATGTTGCTAAGTTCTTCGTACTTTTTCTTGTTTTCAGTCAAATCCCATAGCCAACTATTTAGCTAAACTACTCTACCCAATGATTTTGCGAACCAATTGCTGTTTAAAAAAGTAAGGCGATTTTTTTGAGTTCCAACTCCGGTTTGTTGGATGGCAGGGATTGAGGAGGAAAAACCACACCCAAAGCGGTTGAAAAATCATGAATATCCGCAGTATAGTGTTTTCAGGAGTGACCTAAATCAGCTTAGTGCGTTTTTTAAAAGAAAACAGTCCGATAATAGATCAAATCATAGCTCTAGTCTGGAAAAGGTATGAGCCGAATTTAAAAACCGTCGGGCAGAATAATATTTTCCGCATACCATTAATTAATATAGCAGGGGAGCGCATCGAAAACGATTTTTTTCTAGAACCGTAACCACTAAGGTATCCCACCCAACTCATTTGGGTCGGGATAACTGAGTATTTAGTTGCAATTCCATTCCCTGAGAATCAACTTCTCAACTGTTTCTTGTATTATTCTCACAATCACCTACAAAATCTCTTCTCTTGCATGTGGTGCCTTCCATGCCTCTGGTTTACCCCCCTATTAATCGGACAATTAAAATTTCATCTGTAATTCGAATGGATTTTTCACCTAACTTTGTTTCAGCAAGAAACGACCGACGGCGATTGATAAACCGATAGGTCAAAGTGATGGATCCATTCACTTCTTTTTTTTAATAATCTGATCGCAGGTCAAGCGACTCGTTGATCTAAATGACTCCCCCCATCGATGGGTTCGTCATTTAAGCAAGAAACTCCCTCAGGGCTCATAATGCCCGATAATTCTTGTCTGGAGACAGTCAAGCTGAACTTTATGCGTGTTGCTTTCTTGTCAGCATGTATGACATCTCGCTTAATGTACCCTTTTTCCCAACACTTTTCAAACAACTCAGGTGGTAAGTGGGCAATCGAACCATGTAAGCGTTCCTGGTTGTATTTTTTATAAAAGACCTCCAACCGCTGCTCTAATTCTGTAAAAGACCAAAAGGGAGCATCGCCTAATGCTGTTTTCAAAATATTATGAAAACTCTCGATATGCCCATTCTCTTGTGGGGTATACGGATGGGTAAAAACCTGTTTGATATGGTTCTCCTTCATAAATTCACGAATCGCTTTTGCACTAAATTGCGGTCCGTTGTCATTACGAAACTCTAAATTCAAGTCTTTATTCAAAAGATCTGCTGGTTGTAAATGATTGACGATTACAAACCGAAGAGCATCTTTAACCTGACTTTTCTGCATATGATACCCCATCGACCAATGCAACACGCGCCTTGTGAAGGTGTCAATAATGCTTAAGACAAAAACATGCCTGCGGTCTTGAGCAATCCAAATCATCTTGATATCCATTTCCAACACCTGAAGAGGACGTTCTGGAATAACAACACGATATTTCACATAATCCTTAGAGTCAGTCGCGATTTGCTTTTGACGCAATAAACCAGCGTTTTTCATTAAACGATACACTTTCTTATGGTTGATTTTATAGCCAATTATCTGCAAATACTTTGTCATACATTGGTAGCCATACTTCAAATCTGGGTCTGAATGGTTCTTCTCCATTTCTTTAACGACCTCACCATTAGGTATCTGCTGGTGGCTCCACCTCTCAGTCATTTTGCTGGGCTTTCTACCTCGGAGTCCTGCTTTGGGCTGGTAATAATACTGATGCCTAGTAATTTGCGCGATTTCCAGAGCACGGTCTCTTGTTAGCCCCTGAGCAATAAATTGACAGACTAAATCTTTTCTTTGCGCAGGGGGTACTTCTTTTTTAGCAATTCATCTTTCATTTTAGCCTCCAGTTCCTTTTCAGCGATGATTTGCTTAAGCATCTCATTTTCCTTTTCCAGACGGCGAATTTCCTTGAGCTGTCCGGGAGTCATGCCATGAGAGAACCCTTGATCTCCCATCGTTTCATATTTCTTTTTCCAGTTATAATATGTTGCTGGATAGACCCCATGTTTTTCCAAGGTGAGCTTAACTCCGTTATCTCTTGCTTCCTGCAAAATAGCTTTTTTCTCTTCCGGTGTGAAAGTCCGTTTGTTCATAGACATAAGTTACTAATTTTACTTTAGAATTATGTCCGATTAATTTGGGGGCTGATTCAAAGCAACCCCAAATTCATTAACCACCTTAAGATGATTTATTGGGGACAAATCGGTGATGTCTCCTTTAAGTATCAAAACTCCTTCAATATGTGTATAGCCTAAATTTCCAAATTCTTCTAATTCCTCCTGACTGTTAACAAAATGAGGTCCTCCATGAGATAATTTTTTTTTAGGCTGACTGAAAACTACGCGTATATGCTGCCCGTTACTGAAGCTGTTTTCTCCCCCTTCAAAGACAATTTTGTCTGCATAGTCACCAGAGCTGACGGTAATCTTAAAAGGAGTCGCTTCCGGATAATCCCCGTAGAAACTGCCCGCCCAGCGGAAATTAAACTTCCTTGTGCCGTAAGGGATATTCTTTCGCTCCAGATAGATCCGTCCGTAAATATTTTCTATCCGAAGATCGTAGGTAAACAATGGCGTTTGCGGTTCCTCTATTACCTGAAGCTGAAAACTGAAATAGCCATTGTCGCCCACGGTAAGGCCTAAATATCCATAGGTATCCAATCCTGTTCCGTCATAAGGTATGACCTCCAATTCCATGGAAGTCGTCTCATCCGGAGCAATTGCAAAGTCCAGCGGCAAAGGATTGACGACTAAATGACCGTATTTGTCGGAGCTCTTCAGCGGCGTCAGAAAAAGCACGCTGTCCTGTTCGCCCAGCAGCAGAAAGTGCTCGATTTTATATTCACCGCTCTCA
>JAKSBZ010000085.1 GCA_022360875.1 Cytophagales bacterium
AACTGCTATCTCCCCTATAGATGGGCGCTACCGCAGACACACTTCCCCTCTGGCTCCCTACTTTTCGGAATACGCGCTGATCCAGTACCGCGTGCGCGTAGAGGTGGAATACTTCATCGCTCTGTGTGAGTTGCCTTTGCCGCAGCTAGAGAGCTTCGACGCCGGTTTGTTTCCTAAACTCAGAGCGATTTACCAGGACTTTTCAGAAGCGGATGCGGCGGTTGTCAAAGAAATTGAAAACACCACCAACCACGATGTAAAAGCCGTGGAATATTTCATAAAAGAAAAGTTCGAAAACCTGGGAATCAGCCAATACCAGGAATTCATACACTTCGGGCTAACTTCGCAGGACATCAACAACACAGCGACTCCGCTCCTCCTGAAAGAAGCGCTAGAAAATGCATTTTTGCCGGCGCTCCAAACCGTACAGTCCCTTATTGAAAATAAATCCGAAGACTGGGCAGACATCTCGATGCTGGCACGCACCCACGGCCAGCCGGCGTCTCCAACACGACTGGGCAAAGAGCTGCATGTTTTTGCCGAGCGGCTTGCGCAGCAACTGCAGCTGCTTGTGCACATTCCGTATGCTGCCAAATTCGGCGGCGCCACAGGCAACTTCAACGCGCACCATGTCGCGTACCCGTCAATAGACTGGAAAGCCTTCGGCGACAAGTTCGTTAGCAAGTACCTGGGACTTGTGCGCAGCCATCCGACTACGCAAATCGAACACTACGACCACCTGGCAGCACTTTTCGACAATCTTAAGCGCCTGAACACTGTCCTGATCGACTTCAGCAGAGACATCTGGCAATACGTGTCAATGGAGTACTTCAAACAGAAAATCAAAGCGGGTGAGATCGGTTCTTCGGCCATGCCTCATAAAGTCAATCCGATCGACTTCGAAAACGCCGAAGGAAATTTGGGCATTGCCAATGCCGTTTACGAACATCTTTCCGCCAAGCTGCCGATTTCCCGTCTGCAACGCGACCTCACTGACTCCACCGTACTGCGAAACGTGGGCGTACCGGTAGGCCACAGCCTCATCGCGCTGAAATCGCTTGAAAAAGGCATCAACAAGCTCGAGCTCAACGCCGAAGCTTTCGCTAAGGATCTTGAAAACAACTGGGCGGTTATTGCCGAGGCCGTGCAGACCATTCTTCGCCGCGAAGGATATCCAAAGCCTTACGAAGCGCTTAAGGCGCTTACCCGCACCAACACGAAAGTAACCCAGGAAACCATGGCGGAATTCATTGACGGGCTGAACGTTTCGGAAGAAATCAAAAAAGAGCTGAAAGCCATTACCCCTGACAACTACACGGGAATCTAAACATTATCAATTATTGTTTCCAGAAAAACATCATTTCACAACTTTTCTGGAAACAATATTCCCCCTCCGACTAAGACCTTTTTCTTCTTGACTTCTTTCTGTAAGCCTTCCACACCTTCTTCGCATGGCGGTACGCATGGTGTTTTCTTTTTGCGTATTTTCTAATCTTCTTGTAATAAACCCGCGCCTGTTCTTTGTCACCTTCGCGCAGCGCAATTTCCTCCAGACCCAGCAGCGCATACAAATGATATCCGGAATGAAAGTATTCGTTCTGATGCACAAACTGCAGCACGCGCAGATAATAAAATTTGGCGCGCTCGTCGTTCATGCGTGAACTGTAGAAATCGCCCAAGAAAAACGCTGCGTACCGGCCTGCGTTGCTCCCGTAGCCAAATCGGCCGCTGTCAATGCGCCTGAGGATTTCCTCGGCCTCGGGAACCATCTCTTTCGTGCGCCCGTTGACGTACAGCATGCGTGCATAATAGCGGTGAAAAACCGGATTGTTCGGATAGCTTTTGTGCAGATACTGACTCCAGTGCAAGCCTTCCAGATAATTCTTCCGCTCAATATTCAGAATACGAAGCAGAAAATACTGCGCTTCGGTGCGTGTAAAAAATGCATTGTTGGCCACATTCCGAAGCTGTTTTATTCCTTTTGTGCGATCGCCTTTTCTAAAAAAAAGCATTACCGGACGCAAAACCGGATAGTTGTCTGGAATCCACTCCGCAAAATAGTTGTACAAACCGTCGCCGAACTGCAGTTCGGGGCTCAGTCCGTTGTACTCGCGGCACTCTTCCAGATAATTCAGTGATTTTCTGGCGTAGGAAGCCGCCTTCCGCCAGGACTTTCTTTCAGCCAGCAGCCTTCCCTTGAAAGCATAGGAAGCCGCCAAGATAAAACTCGCCTCCAGCTTGACATTAGGAATCCGGTACAGCCCCTTGGCAATCCGGATGCTTGAGTCCATATAGGCAATAAAACCCTTATCGTAAGACTCGTTTTCTATTTCCGCCTCGATTTTCCACCACTCGGCAAGTCCCCTGAGAAAGTACGGCAGAGGATGCCACCCGTATTTTTCTTTCAAAAAAAGAAAATGCTCATCAACCAGCTTGAAGTCGTAATTGTATATGCTGTTCAGCATGTCCGTCGAGGCAATCTGCATCTCTACATCAGAGAGAAGCATCAAGCCGTCGTCGGATTTGTTCTCGGGCACCTGCGCCCGAGCCGAAACGCTCAGCCATATACCCAAAAACGAAAAGAGAAAAACATGCACATGCTTTCTAATCATATCAGAACTTTCCAATCTTCTCTTCACAAATTGTCTGCAAAAGCTCTTCGGAAGACCTCACCAGCATCCGGTAAACTTCCTCGAATCCCTGATCGCCTCCATAGTACGGATCCGGCACGTCTTCCCCCCGGCCTTCCGGGTCGAAGGCCCGCATAAGATAAAGAGACGCACGGTCCTTTTTAGTATACAACATTTCAATATCTTGAAAATTGTACCTGTCCATGGCCAATATATAATCGAAGTTCCGAAAATCGCTTTCGGAAAACTGTCTTCCTCTGTGATTCAGCCTGATGCCGTGGACCTTTGCAACGGACACAGACCGCGGATCCGGATTTGCTCCGATATGGTAGGCTGCTGTCCCGGCCGAATCCGTGCAAATCGTGCCGGAAAGCCCTTTCTCGGCAATAAGCCGGTCAAAAATTCCTTCAGCCAAAGGCGAGCGGCAAATGTTACCCAAACACACAAACAATACTTTAATAGGTGCCAATATATTATCGTTTTATTCCGTCAGATCAATTGGATACCTGAATATAGGGAGTAGTTTTCAAAATGTGTATTTTTTAAAATAAATTAGAATAAATACACGGAAAAAAGCTTTACACACTCCTTTTATTCCAACAAACCAAGCCTGTTCTCTACTAAACACACAGCAAGCCAATGCGCCCCGCAGCGCTTCGAGATCATGCTGTATTCACTCTGCCTGTTTCTCATTTTGCCTTTTCCTTATTGAATTCCCTTCTTTTATGTGTTAACTTGCCGGTTCATTGACAAAACCGGCTTCATTGAAGCTATGACCAATGAAAGATTCCATACACTGAGGAATATTATGAACTATTTACCTATAGCGCAACACCTGCGAGAACGCATCGCAAAGTACGGAAACAAAGCGGTGATAAAATACAAACCAGATCATTCGGATGAATGGCTTTCTATAAGCTGGAATGAAATGGGAAAACAAATCGACCGGCTAGCCACAAGCCTTATCGAAAAAGGTATAAAAGCAGGAGAAAAGGTTGCGATTTTTTCGCAGAACATGCCCGAATGGACGTTCACCGATTTAGCACTGCTGTCTATACGTGCCGTTCCTGTGCCCATCTATGCCACCAGCACATCCAAACAAGCAGAATACATCATCCGCGATGCCTCCATTCGGTTTGTGTTTGCGGGAGAACAAGAGCAGTACAACAAAGCCTTCGAACTGCTGGCGGACAATCCGAGCATAGAGCAGATTGTGGTTTTTGATAAAAAAACCAAGCTGTACAAAAATAAATCAATTTACTGGGACGACTTCATCAGTCAGTTTGAAAGCGAAAGCCATCTGGAAGAAGTACACAAGAGGCTAAACGACATAGAATGGGATGACCTGGCGACATTGCTCTACACTTCCGGCACAACCGGTGATCCGAAAGGGGTGATGATCACACAGCGCAACATTATGGCTCAATTGAAAGGGCATGACAAATTTCTGGACCTGAGCAGCCAAGACAGTTCGCTTTGCTTTCTGCCTCTCAGCCACATTTTCGAAAGAGTCTGGGACTACTACGTCTACCACAAAGGAATGGTCAACTATTTCCTGAAGAATCCGAAACTTGTTGCCGAAACGCTGAAGGAGACGAAGCCTACCGTTTTATGCACAGTTCCAAGGCTGTACGAAAAGATTTACGCCAAGGTAATGAGCGGTGTTGAAAACGCTCCGAAACTGAAGCAAAAACTTTTTCACTGGGCAGTAAACACCGGCAAAAAACACCGAAAAGCCAGCCTAAAAGGCCACTCTTCTCCGGGACTGAATCTACAGTACAAATTGGCGCACAAGCTTGTGCTGAGCAAAATCCTTAAAGGGCTCGGCGGACGCATCCGCTTGTCGCCTTGCGGAGGAGCTAAGCTTTCTCCGGAAATCAATGAATTTTTCCACAACATCGGCCTTAACATCTTTTGCGGCTACGGGCTTACGGAAAGCACAGCAACGCTCACCACCTATTTGGACAAAGAGTTCTCTTTTGATACCTGCGGAAAGCCCGTTCCGGGCGCGGAGCTGAAAATAGGTCCGGACAATGAAATCCTGGCCAAAGGAGACATGATCATGGCCGGCTATTATAATAAACCCGAAGAAACAGCCAAAGTCTTCACTGATGACGGATGGTTTCGCACTGGCGACGCAGGGATTTTTGATGAAAACGGAGACATCGTCATCACCGACCGCATCAAAGATCTGATGAAAACCTCGGGCGGCAAATACATTGCACCGCAGAAAATCGAAACACTTATAGGAAACGACCATTACATTCAGCAAATTGCCGTAATTGGCGACCAGCGTAATTATGTGACTGCGCTCATTGTCCCTTCATTTGACAAACTAGTGGAATTTGCCGAGCAAAAAGGAATCAAGTTCGACAACGTAAAAGAAATCCTGAACCACAAAGCCATCGATGATCTGTTCAAAGAGCGCATCGACAAAATACAGAAAGAACTGGCCCGGTTCGAGCAGGTAAAAAAATTCACCTTATTGCCTAAAGAGTTCAATCTGATGTCTGGAGAAATTACTCCAACCCTCAAACTCAAGCGGAAGGTTATATACAAAAGATACAAAACACTTATCGAAAAAATGTACAAAGACTGATTCCTTACGAACAGTCAGTAGTCAGAACGATTTATTGTAGTTTTTCATCTTCTAAAAACCCCTGGACTTTGCTAAGTCAGGGGTTTTATATTGCCTCGAAAAATACTCACGCGTCTGTTTCTGATAAATCGCCGGCAAATGATCTCTTAGGAAAACTATTCTTAGCGCGACGGGCTTATTTCCCCCTTCCCAAATCTGATAAAAATCAGCCTGCCTTTTCAGTCTTATCAGCCTGTTTTTTCTATTTTTGCGCCTTGTAAATTATTCATTCGGCTTGAAACACTCATGATAATCAGCCTTAACGCGCTTGAGAACTTTGATTTTTATGGAAGTTTCATTTGACCATTGAAAAACCATTACTAACAAATGAAAAAAATATTTACTATAATCTTGGCGCTTTGTGCTATTCAGGGCTGGGCGCAAAAAAATGAATCTAAGAAAAACCCGTTTGACCATCGACCTTTGAAGTGGCACTTGAACGAAGACCACACTTCATCGGTGAGCCTAGGAATGGTTTCACAATTCTGGGTCCGTTCAATCGAAAACAATCCGGGAACCCTTGGACTTAACGGCGAAAAAGAAGATCACACCTTCAACTTCGGAATAAGAAGATTCCGAATGATTTTCAAAGGAAACTTCAACAACAACTTCTTCTTCTTCACGCAGCTGGGAACCAACAACATGAACTTCAGCTCGTCGAAAACACCTTCCATTTACTTTCACGATGCCTGGGGGATGTTCAAGGCAGCTGATAAAAAACTCTACATCGGAGCAGGACTGCACTATTTCGGCGGCATTTCACGCATCACCAGCACAAGCACCTCTTCGCAGCTTACGCTGGACCACCCGATCATCAACTATCCGACTGTCGGACACACCGACCATACTTGCCGCCAGCTGGGCGTATTCGCCACCGGTACGCTGGGCCGCCTGAACTACCGTCTGGCTGTAAACCAGCCCTACGCATACGGAAGCTACGAAAAAGAATTGCTGGATCTTGAAAACATCAAAAAGGTTGAAAAATCGGTTCAGGCCTTCGAACTGCGCACCAATGACCTGAACTACAAAGGATATTTTTCTTATCAGTTCAAAGATGTGGTTCACTCGACTTCATCGGCCTTCCCGATGACTTACCTGGGCTCAAAGTCCGTTTTCAACATCGGCTTCGGATTTGACTACCTGGCCAATTCGATGGCTGTTTTTGAAAACGTGAACAACAACTACGAGCTTCGCAAGCAAGACCAGCTAAAACTCGGTTTTGATGTTTTCTACGAAAAACCCTACAGAAACCAAAGCGTCCTGACAGTTTACGGCGCATGGTTCAAATACGACATGGGCAGCAACTACCTTCGCTCTGTAGGCGTAATGAACCCGTCGGCAAAAGACAAAAACAACAAACCAGTGAAAACAAAAGAGCAGCTTGACCAAGGGTCCGCCAACTCTTATTACGCCATCGGATCCGGCGACGTATTTTACGCCCAAGCAGGCTATTTGCTTCCTGAAAAAATCAAGCTGGGCACAGTTCGCTTTCAGCCGTTTGCCGCCTACACGCTTCAGGATTTCGACGCATTCAGCGAAAAAGGAACCGTGTACGATATGGGCGTCAACTGCCTCGTTGCAAAGCAGAACATGAAAATAACTGCACAGTACAGCCTGCGCCCGCTTTTCGCCAACCCTGTGGGAGACAGCCACAAGCGCGAACTGACCGAACACCTGGGCACCTTTTTGCTGCAACTTCAGTTCAAGCTATAAGCAACATCATAAAAAAACATGATACAAAACCGGAAAATGAGACTTCCATTTCATTTTCCGGTTTTTTAGTATAAAAAAATATTTAAAAAACTTTTTTTCCCTGTTTTTAAATCCCCCCTCTTGCAAAGCCCGGTCAGACTCCTATTTTTGTTAAAAAAAGTAGAAGAATGAGCGGATTAGTAGATAAAGACTCGAAGGTCATCGTGCAAGGTTTTACAGGATCCGAAGGCACATTTCATGCTGAGCAAATGCTGGCATACAAAACCCGGGTTGTGGGAGGCGTTACGCCTGGCAAAGGAGGCCAGAAACACCTTGAAAAACCAGTCTTCAACACCGTAAGCGAAGCAGTAAAAGAAACCGGAGCCAATGTTTCCATTATCTTCGTGCCGCCGGCATTCGCCGCTGACGCCATCATGGAAGCCGCCGATGCCGGAATCGCCGTTATCATCTGCATCACTGAAGGCATTCCAACCCAGGACATGGTAAAAGTGAAGCAGTTTCTTTCCGGTAGACCTTCCCGCCTGATCGGGCCAAACTGTCCGGGCGTCATTACTCCGGGCGAAGCCAAAGTGGGCATCATGCCAGCGTTCATCCACAATCCGGGACGGATCGGAATCGTGTCGCGGTCGGGAACACTGACTTACGAGGCAGTAGACCAGATCACCAAAGCCGGGCTGGGGCAATCCACCTGCATAGGAATCGGCGGCGATCCGATCATCGGAACGACAACCAAAGACGCCGTGAAGCTGCTGATGGAAGACAATGACACCGACGCTATTGTAATGATCGGAGAGATCGGCGGATCGATGGAGGCCGATGCCGCCCAGTACGTTAAAGAACACGGAACAAAACCGGTTGTCGGATTCATTGCCGGCCAAACCGCTCCTCCGGGACGAAGAATGGGACACGCCGGCGCAATAATCGGAGGAGCTGACGACACTGCCGAAGCAAAAATGCGCATCATGCGCGATTGCGGCATTCATGTAGTTGAGTCTCCTGCAGACATTGGATTAACTGTCGAAAAAGTTCTCAACAAGCAAAACGCCTGATTCAGATAGACACACCGAAAGGCGCATCGCTCGTCCAGCGGCGCTTTTCGTTCTCACTTTAGCTTCAGCAGTCTCAAAAAAACACCCTCCGCCGCCACTCCCAACAATCCCTGCTGTAAGCAGCCAAAGCACGAACCTAACAAACCGCATTATGCAGACCAAAACTTCCACAGATTTTTCAACAATAGTCAAAGCCCGCCGATCGGTCAGAGTATACGACCAGAACCACGCTTTTGACCACAGCTCCGTAGAGCGGGCGCTTAAACTGGCAATCCTTGCTCCAAACAGCTCCAACATGCAGCTATGGGAATTTCACAGGATAAAAACGGAAGAAAAACGAAAAGAACTTGCACGCTGCTGCCTGGGCCAAAGCGCTGCCCGAACAGCCAGCGAGATGGTTGTATTTGTCACCCGCCACGACAAATGGAAAAAACGCGCAGCTTTCAATCTGGACTTGGTAAAAAAAGCTTACGACAACGCTCCTAATGAAAAAAAAGCCCGGCAAGCTGTGAGCTACTATCAGAAACTCATTCCGATGTTTTACCGAAGAGACTGGACGGGGCTCAGCTTTCTGCTCAAAAAGCTCGCTGTCTTCTTGATAGGAATAAAAAAACCAATGATTCGCGAGGTAAGCGCCGCGCACCAAAAAGTGGTAATGCACAAAAGCGCCGCCCTGGCCGCCATGACTTTTATGTACGCCATGAAAGCCGAAGGATACGACACCTGTCCTATGGAGGGCTTCGATTCGAAACGGATAAAAAAAATGCTGAAACTGCCCAAAGGAACGGAAATAAACATGGTCGTGAGCTGCGGAAAAGGGCTTCCGGAAGGGATTTACTCGGAGAGAGTTCGTCTGCCGTTTGAGGAAGTCGTGAAGGAAGAGAAATAGGCCCCACCGCCTGTTTATTAAATAAAAAAGTCAAGAGCTTCACTCCTTCACTTCCTGTCCTCAACGCGCACAATCCTTGCCTGCAGACCTGCAGTTTCCGCACCCCAACGGGCGATCATCTCCAGAAGCGGCACCAGCGTTTTTCCAAGCTCCGTCAAAGCATATTCCACTTTCTGCGGAGGCTTGGCAACAAGCACTCTCCTGCTCAAAATCCCGTCTTTTTCCAGCTGTTTCAGCTGCAGACTCAGCGTACGCTCGGTGGCTGACGGCATTGTCTTCCTCAACTCACTATAGCGTAGCGGCCCGTAAGAAAGGTGCTGCAATATCACCGATTTCCACTTGCCGCCAATAATATCCATCGTAATGCTCGTTGTACAAGGATACAACTTACCGTTCCATTCTATGAGCTCTTTTTTACAATTCACCTTCATTTCAGTAATACTATCCTTTTGGATAGCTATTGCAAAGCTAACATACTTTGCCTAGTATTGCCACCTTAACAAAGGCACCCGTGTATATAATCAATCAACACTAAATAATTTATATTTTGAAAAATTCTAAAAAAACACTTATTAGAATCCTTAAAAAGCTTTCGCTCTCATGTCTGATACTGGCTACTCTGACAACATGCGGGCACAGCAAGAAATCATCATCGGAGCAAACGCGCTCAAAAGCCAAGCATGTCTTATTCGTACTTTCCAGCAACGGCCAAATGGGCGATACTGGAAAAAAAACCGGTGTCTGGCTTGAAGAATTCACAACACCCTATTATGCGTTATTTGACAATGGATTCAAAATCACTCTGGCATCTCCCAAAGGCGGACAGGTTCCTTTCGACCCGAGCAGCATGAATCCGGAAGCCGGGTCAGAATCCACCAAGCGGTATGAAGCAGACCAAAAACTGAAAGACAAACTATCGAAAACAGTACTGCTGTCAAAAGTAAACTCAAATAATTATGATGCCGTGTACTACCCTGGCGGTCACGGACTGCTCTGGGACCTGGTGAGAGACAAACACTCGATCTCATTGATTGAGGAGTTTTTTCAATCCGGAAAACCGATTGGAGCAGTTTGCCACGGGCCTGCCGTTTTTGCTTTTCCAAAAGGAAAGAACGGCTTTTCCATTGTGGACGGTAAAAAAGTAACCGGTTTTTCCAACACTGAAGAAAGCGCCATACAGCTCAGCGGAACCGTTCCCTTTCTTTTGGAAGACAAGCTTAAGGAAAACGGAGGCATTTATGCCAAAGGCGACAACTGGAAGAGCTTTGTGCAAGTTGACGGCAACCTGATTACTGGTCAAAATCCTGGGTCTTCAGAAGCCGTTGCCAAGGCACTCATCAAAACCATGCAATAAGAACGCCGGCTAAACCTTCAGCTGCTTCCTAAAATACGGTTATTCTATATGAACGATAATTGTTTTCCGGGAGCGGCTGAATAATTCATGTTGCACTTCTTAATGTTGTTAGCTGCCCAAACCACCACAGACCTGCATGCTAAGTTAGGCGCATGAGGCTCTTTGCTTTAAAATGCTTCGTACTTTTTTAAATTTTTCAATTTATTTTTTTGCCAACGATTTAGCTAAAGAAGATAAGTTAAATTGCCGGCAGCACATATTATTTCCTTTATTTGAAAACAGATGATTCCCCCTCCGCACATCTAGTTTAATACCCCATCCTTCAGACCCAATAGTTTCAGATATACATCACCCAAACTATAGGCAACCTCGAGATCATCGCCTTCAAAATCCATATTATCCCTTATTTCCAGCATTTGCATCAACAACGCCATATCCGAATAATTATCCAAATCGTCTCGTTGCAGGCCATACGCTTCTAAAAACCTAAAGTGTACCCGCCGATGAACCCCGCACTTTAGAGCTGCCAGCCCATTGTTGTGTCTCTTAATAGCCTTCACCTTGTCGCCCCTGCTAGTTGCCCTATGGATCTCAGCGAGACACTGCATCCCAAACTCCATATACTTCTGATTAAACTCGCGCAACTCTTCATTAGCCTCTGGAAGCCGGCAGTAAATTGGAAAGAACTGAAAATTATAGCTTAAAGTATCCCTCAGTATACTGTCCAGCCCCTGGAATATATCTTGATCTTCCACTGAAATTCTCAGAGTATTTCCTCCTTCGGGAATCCCGTCCTTCTGCTGCTCATAAAACGTCTGTCCGCTTTCAAGCCCATACATAAAAAATCCCCACAGATTTTCCTCACTTTGACCTTTTAGCTTCTCGAAATCCTGCAGCATCATGCGAATTTTCCGTTTCCAATCCTGCTCTGCTTCTCTCTGTTCCAATATCTCGGTTTTTACAAATCGAAGAAAAAATTCAAGCCGATGAGGCCTGTTGCTGGGAATATTTTCTCCGACATTATCGCAAAAACCGGCCAGTTCCTGCTGGAAATCTTCTAACGCAAGCAGCTGCTGATCAAAAAGACCTAAAAAACCGGAACGAAGCATAGCTGAAAAAGGCCAGTTTTCCAATGTCACCCGGTCTGTTCCACTTTGAGCTATTACCGCCGCGTTGTGCATATTCCACAGTATTTTGGTAAACAATTCCTCACTTACTTCCAAAGCCTCCTTCGCCGGCCGAGAAAGCCCCAAAACCGTTCGATGCAACAACTCAACGTACTCACTTACCGTCACTTCCTTTTTCCAGGTAGCCTTTTCGGCCTCTGTTCCTAATTTATAGGGCATCATAATCCGGAACAGCTCACCTAAATCAGGCAATGCATAACGATCTATACCAAACTGCCTATAGTTTCCATCCCAATCCTCTTGTGGCAAAAAGCAGGATTGATCAACCATCAGCCCTCCAAGCCGCACCGAACTGGCCAGATCGTTCAGCTCCAAGCCTCTTTCTGAGAGCGCAATCCGATACAAGCGTGTGGTCAACCTTCTCAGATCACCGTAATTCACCGCAATATGTTCCGGCATCTCTTCCCCTTCAAACGACTTAAGGACAACCGCAACCATCTCCATTTTCGCCCTGCCCAACACATGCAATGCAAACTTCCCGCAATCTGAAACACCTGCCAAAAACTCGTCAATCTGCCCAGCCAGTGCCGGCAAAACCAATTGTACAAAATGCAATATTCCCCGTCGATCGGGCACAGCCAAAGCCACATCCGGCTTAGCCTGTAATGAAATAGGCGATTTCTTGCGTTTCAGCATGCTGTTCGACTCTTCGATCCTTTCTTCCGAAGCGTAAAACACCCTGGCTTTGTCATCCGTATCTTCAACCGCCAAGTCCCCCCGGTCAGCCACCCGAAGAGACGGCAAGGAATACAGACTCGACTCGCTTTCAGTCTCCAGAAGCTTCTCGCCGGTTCCTGCATGAGTTGCAATCATTCGTTTCTGAGGGTGGAGATAACTATTCTGGAAATCAAACAGCGTTCGTATTTTTTGCTCCATGCTGAGAATTCTCAGCTTTTGGTAACTCAGATGTTCAAAATAGGCTTTCTGTGTAACGGGGAAATAGCCGGCAGAAGAAACAGCATGATAAAACTGAACAACTGATGGGTTCGTTTTCTTAGATTCATGCAGTTTTTTATTCTTGCGCCTGACTTTGGGAAGGAACATAACCCAATAATTCACAAGCTTCAGACCTAAAAAATTCAATCGGCTGGAAAAAAGAAAACCTTTGCCCCACAGTCAATGAGCAAAGGTTCGTCTTAGTTAGTGTAGTTTAAAACAGCTGCGCAGTTTTGCAGGCCAAAACCCGCTCATCTGCACAAACCCGGTAAAAATTTCTTTTCAGAAAACAGACACCGGATTCAAAATACATCCCAAACCCACAGTCAATAAAGTTCAGGACTCTTTCAGCCATTGTATGTTTAAACAGCCTTGTGATTGGCCCCGGCGTTTCCGAAGCCTCGCACCAAGATTTTTATGAATATTGAGGAGAAATTCCTCCGTCTTCTTTTTCTTTTCTGACAAACAAAAACCAGTGGTAGCCTCCTACGAAAATGGCGCCTCCCAGAATATTCCCCAACGTAGCGGGAATCAAGTTCATGCTAATGAAAGTGCTCCAGGAAATGTCCGCTCCCATGAACATCGCAGTTGGAATAAAGAACATATTCGCAACGCTGTGCTCAAAGCCGAAAGTAACGAAAGTCATTACCGGAAGCCAAATGCCAATGGCCCTTCCTAAATTTTCCTTAGATGAATATCCCATCCACACAGCCAAACACACCAGCCAGTTGGCGCCTACTCCTTTCAGAAAGGTCTTGAAAAAAGGATTGGATGTCTTGCCGACAGCAATGCTTAAAGCCGTTTGCGAAAAAGGCTCCTGCGTTACCACTCCTGCCTTGTAAGCAAAGAAATAAGCGACAAGCAGTGATCCTATGAAGTTTCCGACATAGGACAATCCCCATACTTTAAACAAAGATTTCCATTTAGACTCTTTGCTCAGCGTTGTTACTGTCATGATTGCGCAATCGCTGGTGAACAAATCAGCTCCTGAAATAACCACCATGATCAGCCCCACAGGAAATACCGACCCGAAAATAAACTTCTGCAAGCCCGGATTAGCCGCCGCGATATCAGGAATGCCACCGCCCACTACAATAGAAAGCAGTCCTCCGCAGGCTACAAATGCTCCTCCCATAACAGCAAGAAGAAAAAACTCCAGCGCACTATGGCTGAGCTTCTGCTTGGCGGATTTGATGAATGCCAATCCTATTTCGTTCGGTGATAAATACCCCATTTTCAATTTGCGTTAAAAAGAGCGCCCAGTTAAAGGATGCTCCGTCATCATATGTTTTATTCGAATTGAACGCAAAGTAAACTTGAAGACTCCCACATAAAACTGACAAATATCATCCAGGAGATTGATTGAAGAGAGACAATGAAAATATGTTAAAATAAACGATTGTTTATTCAGTAATTTTCAGAGGTTAACAACGCAGCAAGTATTATATTATCAAGCTGAAACAGAGGTTAACCAGAAAAAAAGTTAAAATAAAACCTTTTCCGACTTTTCCCTCCATAAAACAGCAAATCCCGACAATCCAGTCATGCTCATAAATGAAAAGACATACTGGCATCAACAAAAAAGCACGATATGCAGGTCAAAAAAAAACACTAGTATGAGTTTTGAATGAACAATGCTTACCGATGCCAATGACATAATGCTCTACGCTTTTCCTCCAAAAAAAAATAGGAACCCGCTTCAAATTCCATCTAACAGCCAAAACTGTAGGGGGGAAAGCGTTTTTCAATCCCGCCAGCGCCCTATGGTACAACTGATGCAAAAGTACCCGAAATCGCAACCGATTATACAGGCTATGTTTTTTCCTGCCAGAGTTTTAGCCAATTACTACGGCTGCAAGCAAACAGAAGGCAAAATAAGACCCATAAAATCCATAGTACTGCAAACCGGACAAACTGTAGTCGTATCCGACCAAACAACCTTTAAAGAAGGAACCGGCGACGAATCTCTCACTTGGTACGAATGCATAGCTGAAGAGCATAAAGACAAATTTTTTCTGCGAGAAGATTTCTTTGAACGACTGAAAAACACCGGGTCTTTTGAGTCCATGATGGACATTTGGGAATATTTCTGGAAAAAGAAAAGCTACTTTGACCTGGCTTTCAAACAAAGCCTGCACAGCGAGCGCTCATTCGGAAATATACTTTACGCCAATATATCTCATTTAAATACCCCAAAACACCATGAAATCAGAGAGACTGGCCTCACGGAAGAAACCATATTGAAGCGGCTTTTTGCTCTTTCAAAACAAAGACCCCCAAATGCGACATTCAAAGTGGGATCTAAACTCACCGGATCGAAAATCTACAGCCTGGAGCAACTCGAAGCGCTTGAATCTACGGACGAACTAAAGAAAGGTTATTTATTTTTTCAGGGAAACGAGCAGCCGCACCAGCGACTAAAACAAGAACAGGAAATGACAAAGCTTCTTTCGATGCCTTCGAAAAAACCCGCTCCAAAGCTGCCCTACGCCCGCCGATTTTTTCTTAACAGCCCTATTGAAGCATTGCCCGATTTGCTAACAAAATTTCTTCCTTACCTGGATGCCACCGATTCTACGACAGCTCCCTTGCTCAGCGCTATATTTATCCCGCCCTTTGTCAACCGACATCCCAGAGTCTACTCTATTAATTTTGAAGTCTTTTCGGAAGAGGGCTTCAGGCGCATTCAGGACCTTTTGCTGGAGCATGCCCAAGAGCACCCTGCCCATTTCCAAGACGCAACCTTGCCAATGTCTCAGAAAATTGCCCCGGGCATCAGCTGGGGGGAAGAAGTATTTTTTGACGATCCTTGGGAAATAGGCGAAACTTATACCAACAGAATAAGAAATTTCCTGAAAGACCTGAACAAAAAAATGCTGGAAGAAGAGAGCAAAAGCATTTCCTGGAACAAGCTCTTCAAAGGAAAAAAACAAGACGAACTCAAGCGGCGTACCCAAAAGGCCTGCCAAGAGCTTGGAACCGATTCGAAATATACTCTGAACATTGACAAATTCAACTTATTGGCTATTGCAAAACTATCCGAAGAACTTTTCAATCTCTCATTCCCAAGCAGCTTGCTCAAGTGGCTGGAACAACTCCACCAATTAAAACTGCGCAATACTGAAAGCTCGACATTCCTCAGTCACCGACTGGAAGCACTGGAAGAGGCAAGCATCTGGTCCCCGAAAAATTTCGATGATCTGTTAAGAGGCATAATGCGCGAATTCCGCGAGAAAAGGATAGACTTCTTCAGCCCGCATCTCAACCTGCCTGTGCCGGAATCCTTCAGCAAAAGCGATGACTTCGTCGATATCAGAGTTGAGGAAGGAGAAGCCAAATTCAATATTGTTCCGGCTAAACAGCTCTACGTGCTTCGCACACAAGCCGAAGAAGAAAAAGAAGAACGCGACAGGCTGGAATTCGAAAATCCTGTATCTTCTGAACCTGCCGCTATGCCAATGCCAAAACTGGAACCGTTCTTAAAAATCAAAAAAGAAGAGGAAGAAATCCTATAGTATTCAAGTCTGCTGTTCCTTCATTTTAGCAGCCGGAAATCCCAGCGCATCCAGAATCGACGCATTTAGCCTTCGGTTTTTTCCTACATATGGATAACAATGGATGTGTATTGCCGGATTGAAGTTCATTTCAATCACCGAATAATTTCCGGGAGCGGCCTGCTGCCGGATATCTTTAATGATCATATCCAAACCAGTGATTTTCACGCCCATTGCCCGGGCCGCTTTTACCGCCAGATCCTTATACGACTGCGACACATCATCTGTACAGTCAATACTGTCGCCACCCGTGCTAATGTTGGAATTTTCCCGCAGGTAAACCACTTTTCCTTTTTCGGGAACAGTTTCAAAACAGAATCCCTGTCCTGACAAGAATATCTGCTCAGCCTCTCCCAGACTAATTCTCTCCAAAGGCGTCCGGTAACCTTTTCCGCGCAGCGGGTCCTGATTTTTTTCTTCAACCAGTTCCCTGATAGTACGCCGGCCGTCACCTTGCACGTTGGCCGGCACACGCCTTAGTATACCAACTACCTGATCACCGACAACAAAAATGCGGTGCTCCTTCCCTTCCACAAATTCCTCTACCAGAATACTCCTGTCATGTTGAAAAGCGATTTCCACTGCCCGCTCATATACATCTCTGTCGCAGTTTTCTTTCAGAATTGTTATCCCAAGACCAAAATTGGTCGACTTAGGCTTGATAACCACTGCCTTTCCTTCATGCAACGGAAAATCAGCCTTAGCACTCCCGGCATCGGAGTAGCTCTCGCCTGCAGGTACCGAAATGCCCGCCTGCTCCAAAATATCTTTGGTAACTATCTTGTTTTCCATTTTCAGCACCCCGCTGTAAGTGTCCAGCGAAGTCTTGGTTGCCTGCACAACGTATTCTTCCCTCTTTCCGCGGAGCAAACGCAGAAAGTTCTCCTCCCGGTCCATAATGTCGATGCGAATTCCCCGGAGCACAGCTTCCTTCATCAGCAGCTGAGTTGAAAGCTCCATGTCTTCCTTTCCGTGGAAACGAAAGGCTTGTTCAAGGCTCAACTGTCTGGCTTTCCTAGCCTGCTCCATATGAAATTCCACGTACCCTTTAGCCAAAATTTCTTGTCTCACCCGGTAAGCCGCCCGCTTTTCTGGATTGAGCGCCTGCTCTTTGCTCTTTTCAAAAGCTTCCCGATAGCACAAATTATCTTCAAACAAAAAAGAAACTTTCTTTTCCATGTCTTTCAAGAGAGCCTCTGCAAGACTTCCGGCAGCCTGTTTTTTCCCTGATGAATCAGTTAACTCCAGCGCCGGGTTCATGCCTTTCACCGATGCCTGGTACTGATTCTCACTTGCCTGCAGCTGCTGCTCCGGACCAAAGGATTCGTATTCTTCCTTCATCATGCCATACAGCAAAAACAAGTGCGTAAAATAGAGCATATCCTTCGAGACGCCCGCCGAGCTAAAGGGATTCAGGTCCAGAATTCGCACTTCCAGATGAGAAAAAATCCGCTTGCCGTCCTTTTCAACGAACTTCAGCCTAATCGGAAGATATATTTCCTTTTCAAGCGAAACAAAATCCTCCTCAATCAGCCGCTGCACCGAGGCATCGTAAGCCTGAAACGAACTGTAGTCCATAACCATATGCTCCCGGTTAGTATAGCCAAACGGGCTGGAGCGCATGGACAAAGCTTCCGGGCACGAATACACTCCGTTGTCCGCAGCGCAGGATTCTTTCAGACAGCACCCCTCAAAGCTTTCGTGTGCACTGGAGCTTGCGCCGCTGTTAAGCAACAGAAACCAGCGATCTCTCAGGAAATTGCGCACTATACGAAGATATAGCTGCTCCTTGAATTCTTCCAAAGAAGCCATCCCGCTTTGCGCGGCAAACAGTCTCCGCAGCAAACTCTCAGACAACGAAAAATTGAAGTGCATCCCGGAAATCATCTGCATCGGCCGGCCGTACACTCTTCCCAGATAATTCCTGTAGGCTTCCTTATCCCGCCCTTCTTCGCCGTACTGCGCAATCGGAATTTCATCGCTGCTGGGGAGAACAGGCGGCATGCTTTGAGGCCAGAGATACTCGCCTTCCACATTTTCATAAAAAAGATCGTTAAGCACTTTCAGAAAATCACAGGCTTCACTAATGCTTTCCTGAGGCGGCGTAATCATCTCAAGCTGACTTTCAGAAAAATCGGTAGTAAAGTAAGGATGTGTGTTTTTATTGCCGAAAACCCAAGGATGGGATGTCCTGGCCATTTCACCCTTAGCATTCACACGCACGTTCTCCTTCTCAAGCCCAAACCATCCCTGCAGCATCGCTTTTCCGATAGATTTAAAATCTTTTCCGTTAAGTATATGAAATGATTGATTCATCTAGTTTTTAATTCTTTATTGACAGCCAAATGTGACTTCCCTGACAATCATTGCTTCCGCATAAATGAATTTTTTTTTTATTAGAACTGCATTTGTTTTACAAAAAATTCGATTGCCATTTCTTCAGTCATCATTTTTAAATATTGTTCAAGTCACCCGACTATTTTACTTTTTTCTTTATAAAATCACGCAAACACTAAGCAGTGAGCGTGGATCCATTCGTCGCTCCGCTCTCTTTTGCTTCTATTTTCTTCAATTCCAGCAAGAACAATCCCGACAACAGGCTTCCCTTTACCATGCTGCTGAAAGTAATACTCCACCACACACCGTTCAGCCCCCAGCCCAAGTACTGGCTCAGAAACAAAGCCAGCGGTATGCGGGCCAATGTAAACACAACGCTAACCGAGGCATTCATATAGCTTTTTCCCAGTGCATTGAATGCACCCGCAGAAGTATATTCGACGCTCATGAAAAGCTGTGAAACGCCCAGAATCATGAGGTAATTCCTTCCCAGAGCCAGCGTCTCGGGTTCATCAACGAAAATCCGAAAAAGGTATTCTGGAAAAAAAACAAACAAGCTGCTTGAAACCAGAGAAATCACGAAAGCCAGCTTAATTCCAGCATAATACGTCTCGCGAAGCTTTCTGAAATCCTTCGAGCCAAACTGCTGCCCGATCATTATCTGCAGCGCCGACGTAATTCCCCAAAGTGCCATATAGGTTATCGCTTCGAGCTGCAAACCAATTTTCTGGACGGCGATTCCCGTTGTTCCCCACAGAATAATAATCTTAGCCAGCAAAACTGACACAGACATGAAGATTACCCGCTGCACTCCGATCGGCCCTCCGATACGGAGGATGTCTCCAAGCTTGCGAAAAGAAATTCCAGGGATAAAAATTGGAAGATCCCTGTACCTCAGGATTCGAACAAGGAAACCTGCAAACACCAAAATGTGCGCAAAAACTGTCGCCATAGCCGCGCCTTCCACTCCCATGTCCAGCCCAAAAATCAGGATCGGATCAAGCAACAGATTGAGCAGCGTTCCCGTGGCGTTGATGCGAAAGCTGGTGCGCGTTAGTCCGTGTGCATTGAATGCAGAGGTAAAAAGAATATTGGTCAGTGAAAACGGCAGCCCCCAGGCAATCACCGTCAGATAACCCTGCGCCATGCGGACTACTTCCGGTGCTTCAAGCTCGAAGAAACCGACCAGCTGCTCTGGAAAAAACAAAAGCACAAAGGCTGACAAACAGCCGATAAAGCTCATTCCCAACAAACCTGTCGCAACGTAGCTCCCTGCTTTTTTCCTGTCTTTTGCCCCCACGGCATGAGATGTCTTTACCCCTGCGCCGTTATTCACAAAGGCTCCGACAGCCAGAGACATGCTCAGCATAAAGCTTACCGTACCCACTGCCGAAACAGCGTCGGTGCCCAGCTTGCCAACCCAAACCATGTCGACAAAATTGTAAAACAGCTGAAATACCGACATTCCCATAACAGGCAAAGCCAGCTTCACCATCCGGTTCAGAATACTCGTTTTCTTTTCCACTATACGTCAGAATAAAACTCTCACCAATAAATCATCGCAATATAGCGATGATTATTTTCACCTTTCACTTTTTTTCCGTTTTTTCTTTTTCCTGCAAGCGCCGGAAAGATCTCCCTGACTCTCGGGCTGTTGTTTTTAAAAAAAAGCCTTTCGAAGCTTCCTGAAAACAACCTGTTTCCAAAAAGTCCCGAAAGGCTAATTCAACGTCAAACAATTGACCTTATTGCTTTTTCAGACGCAGAGACTTCATAATTTTCCTGAAGATTTCGGTATTCTCATAAATACCGGAAAACTGATCTGCACCCGGACCGAAGGCAAATACCGGCACCATCACACCAGTATGGTGGGTTGTAGTATAGCGTCCCTCAATCTTTCCGGTCTTCATGTCTCCGCCGTTCAGCGAAAAACCGCCAGTTTCATGGTCAGCAGTCACAACCACCAATGTGTTGCGGTCTTTGGCTGCAAACTCCAGCGCAGCGCCCAGCGCATGGTCAAAATCCAAGACTTCCTCCACAATCATCTTCGTGTTGTTGCCATGGCCGCCCCAGTCCACCTGCGAACCTTCAACCATCAGAAAAAAACCTTTCTTGTTCTTTGAAAGCAGCTCAACCGCCTTTTCTGTAGCCGGACGCAGCATTTCGCCGCGTTTGCCGTAAGCAGGCATGTGTCCTTCCGAAAGCAGCGAAGCTACTTTGCCCGTCTCTATAGCCTCAAGCTCCTCCAGCGTATTGGCCAGCTGATATCCGTTTTCCTTCAGATTTTTCAGCAGATCCCTGCCGTCTTTTCTTTTGTTGAAATTGTCGCGGCCTCCGCCTATAAACACATCAATGTCCGTGTTCAAAAAATCTGCGGCAATTTCCTCATAATTGTTTCGGTTAGGCTGATGGGCGATAAACGCAGCCGGCGTGGCGTGAGTAATCTTGGAAGTGGAAATCAGACCAGTTGCCAATCCCTTTTCTTCCGCAATCTCCAGCACGGTTTTCACCGGGCGCTTGTCCGTATCCACTCCGATAGCTCCGTTATAGGACTTTTCGCCTGTGGACAGGGCCGTTGCCCCGGCCGCCGAATCAGTCACAAAATTGTCATCGCTTCGGGTTTTCGAAAAGCCTACATACTCCATTTCCTCCAGATAGGCCCTGTTTCTGTTAGCCGCAATAGCCGCAAAAAACTGAGAGGAGCCTGTACCGTCGGCAATCATCAGGATGACGTTTTTCGCCCTTTTCCTCTTGCGTTTTGAAGAAATTTCCTTTACCTCATGGTAATTTGTGCTGGTAAAAGTATCCGTAACCGCTCCTTGCTTCACCTGCGGTTGTTTCTTTTTTCCCGGATAATTGAATTTTTGCTGCGCATTCGACACTTGAAACGCCAGCATTCCCATCAACACAATGAGAGCAGAACTTCTTAGCTTCATTTTATAGTGTTTATAGTTCACATGTGTTCTATCGCCCAAATAACGCTAATAATCTTCGAAAATCATTCTTCAATGCTTTAATTTACAGAAAACCCAAAACCCGGATCAAATCTGACAATAATGAGGTACGCCATTCTGGACATAGAAACCACCGGAGGAAACAGATCCGGCGAAAAAATAACTGAAATCGCCGTGTTCATCCACGACGGAAAACGGGTGCTGGAGGAGTTCCACAGCCTGATAAACCCGGAACGGAATATCCCTTATCAGATTACCGGGCTCACCGGAATCACTAATGAAATGGTCCGGAATGCGCCAAAATTTTACGAAATTGCCAAACCGCTTTACAAGCTGCTAGAGGAGACTGTCATAGTTGCCCACAACGCCGGCTTCGACTACAACTTCATCAAGCGCGAATACAAAGAGCTCGGCTTCGAGTTCAGACGCCCTGCGCTTTGCACTGTAAAAATGAGCCGGAAGCTCTTTCCCGGACTTTCATCCTACAGCCTCGGAAAACTGACCAAGTCGCTCGGCATCCATCTGGAAAAACACCACCGGGCCCAAGCCGACGCATGGGCAACAGTGAAGCTCTTTGAACTGCTGCTCAGCCAGCAACAAGAAAAAGAAAAGCTGTTTCTGAAACCCGAGCTGATTTTGCATCCCAAGCTCTCGCGCGAGCAGCTCAACCAACTGCCCATGACTCCCGGCGTGTATTACTTCTACAATGAAAATAGAGAACTTATTTATATTGGCAAAAGCATCTCCGTACGCAAACGAGTGTTCTCGCATTTATACAACAGCAAAACACTGAGGGCTACAGAAATGAAAGCTCAGATCGCCGAAGTTCACTGCAGAGAGACCGGCAGCGAACTGGTTGCTCTTTTGCTGGAGTCGCACGAAATAAAAAAGCACAAGCCGCTGTACAACAGGGCGCAAAAGCGCACGCACCATCCCTATTCTGTTTACACCTTCTACGACCTGAACGGTTACATCCGTTTTCAGCCAGGAAAAAACCTGCAGGGAATGCAGGAGCTTGTCCAGCTTGCCAACGCCGAAGCAGCCAAAATCATGCTTTTCCGAGCCGTTGAAGAATGGAAGCTCTGCCAAAAACTTTGCGGCTTGTACAAAACACAGGGAGCTTGTTTTCACTTCAGCCTAAAGCAATGCAACGGAGCCTGTATGCAAAAAGAAACGGCAGAAGACTACAACAATCGGGCTATGGCTTTTATCCGCAAACTGTCGTTCAGCGGAGAGTCTTTTTTCATAATTGACGAGGGCGTCACAGACGAAGAGTGCAGCGTCATCCAAATCGAGAACGGCCGCTACAAAGGCTTCGGCACGCTGCACAGAGACGAACTGAATGAATCGGAGAAAGCACTGTCAGGTTGCATAAGCAGCTATGCGCACAACAAAGACACCCAGCATATTCTGAAAAGTTATCTGCTCCAGAATCCGCAGCTGACAATCATAAAATACTGAGCTTACGGTCTACGGCGCTGATCCGCCAAAAAAATACATCGATTTTTTCTATCTGCCTCAAACTAGTAAAAGTTGGGAAGTGTTTTTGCATTAGCAACCTTACAATTCAAACTTTAACCCCCTAAAGTATGACAACCGCCACCATCATCATCGCCGCTGCCGTCATTGCATCAGTGATAGGCACAGTTCTGGAAGCTTTCCGGTATTATAAAGAACGCACATCTTAATAACCGTTTCTTCCGCCAATTACACACCAAACACTCCAAAAAGGCTGTCTCAAATCTTAAGATTACAGACAGCCTCTTTTTTTCCAAAAATCAGAAATCAACCCAATTTCAAACGTTTGCATTCCGGCACGCCAGCAAAAAAATCCTGCCAATTATTTTTGCCTTAATTTTTTGATAGATTACTGTCATAAACCTCCAAAACAGAGATTATGAAAAAATGGCTGCTGATGCTGGGTATTGGAATGCTGTCTATTTCCTGTACTGAAAAGAAAAATGAGAAAAAGGCGCTTGGCTTCACCGAGCCGCCGAAGTGGGCCAGAGAAGCCGTTTGGTATCAAATCTTCCCTGAAAGATTCCGAAACGGCGATTCGGAAAACGACCCTTCCTGGAAAGACATACAGGGCTCCTGGGATGACCCGATTCCCAAAAGCTGGAAAGTGAAAAGCTGGACGAGCGACTGGTACGAAGCCGATGACTGGGAAAAAGAAAGCGGAACGGGTTTTTACTCGCCCATGCAA
>JAKSBZ010000339.1 GCA_022360875.1 Cytophagales bacterium
TAGTCTTTGTAGGCTACGTAAATCTCCATTACCGTGAACTCAGGGTTGTGCGTGCGATCCATTCCCTCGTTTCGGAAATCCTTGGCAAACTCGTACACGCCCTCAAAACCTCCTACGATCAAACGCTTCAGATAAAGCTCGTTAGCAATACGCAGATACAGCGGAATATCCAGCGCATTGTGGTGCGTGATAAACGGACGCGCGGCCGCTCCGCCAGGTATAGACTGCAGAATCGGCGTTTCCACTTCCAGATATCCTTTATCGTTAAAGAACTCCCGCATTGAATTCACAATCTTCGTTCTTTTAAGGAAAGTGTCTTTCACCTTGTCGTTTACGATCAGGTCCACATAACGCTGACGATAGCGCAGTTCCGGATCAGAAAACGCATCGTGCATTACTGTATTCCCCTGCTCGTCTTTCGACTCTTTCACGACCGGCAGCGGACGAAGAGATTTGGTGAGCAAGACGAGTTCCTTGACATGAACAGAAATTTCCCCAACCTGCGTTTTAAACACAAAGCCTTTCACTCCGATGATATCGCCGATGTCGAACATCTTTTTAAACACCGTATTGTAAAAAGACTTGTCTTCTCCAGTGCAGATGTCATCGCGGGTGATATACAGCTGAATTCGTCCGCTCTGGTCTTTAAGCTCCGCAAACGACGCTTTTCCCATAATGCGGCGGCTCATCAGACGTCCGGCAAGAACCACTTCCTGAAAAGCCTCTGGCTCTTTGTCAAAGCCATCCTTGATTTGCAGGGCGGTTGCGTTGGTTTGAAACTCATCAGCGGGATACGGGTCAATACCCATTTTCATTAGTTCTTCCCGCTCTTCTCTTCTTCTTATTTCTTGTTCACTTAACTGCATTGCTTCTCTTCGAATTGTGATTTGCAAAAATACGGATTCTGGGACACTGGCCCAATTAATCCTCCAATAAAAATAAGCCAATCCCTTTCACACCAGCCAAAGAATCTTCGGCCTGCGGCCCGGAAACAAAAAAAGTTGCCAAAGCAACTTCATATATTTTGTTCTGTTCTTTCCCTTTAACGGAATCTTTTCCTCTTCTTAATATACCCTCTCTTTCTTCTATTCCTTGCATGCTTAACCGGCAAATAATAAAACGCCCGGATCATCGTCGTCATGTAAAAGTCTTGCCGGTTCATATTGCCTCTTGGAGGCACAATCGTCGGATCAATCGGCTGGTCAGGACTCAATACACCGGAATTCACAAGTGTTTCTATCAGCTTGTAGCGCGAACCATAAGAAAGCAAACGAGCTACCGTTGTCTTTTCGGTGTCGCTTCCGAAGCGCTTGGAAAAAAAGTTCCAGCTTGGATATCCCGGTCCGGAAATGTCATCAAGAAAATCGGTGAAAGTCATTCGGAAGCCAAACTCCAGAGCCAAATCCAGCTCATCGGTCACTTTAACCTTCATACCTAATCCGGAAGGAACAATCACTGTCACTGGCGAGTACTTTTCCCCGTTGGTTTCGTAATCAGCCAGCTTATATGTTGTGCCGCTGTTTTTGGCTTTAGGCTGAAAATACAGTGCGCCAATGCCAAAATTCACATAAGGATTAATCAGCCTTCTCCGGTACAGAATTCTCGGGTCTTTAAAAAGCGAAACCTCCATAATCCCCACCAACTCATAGTTGACCGAATTAAAAGAAAGCCCGCGTTCGGCATAAACATCCTTGCCCGATAAGGTCACAACTCCTGCCTCAATTCCCAAGCTAATCCTTGGGTAAATGCTTTTTCTGAAGCCTGCCGAAAAACTGGCCCCCAAATTATTGTAAGGCATATTGCTTACCAGATCCCCAAAATAACTGGATGAGCCCAGCGAGCCGGTAAGCACCAAACGCCGGCTGTTTGCTTTCCGGGTAAACCCCTGACCGAACAACTGAATATCGGAAACAGGTGTAGTCGGAGCGTTGACTAAATTTATCCAGAGGGGACCGCGCTACACGAGCGAGCAAGGGGATCCAGTTTTTCGGTAGAAGGCGATTCATTTTAGAGCATAGGGTGGACCCACGGCGA
>JAKSBZ010000341.1 GCA_022360875.1 Cytophagales bacterium
CGCCGATGCCGTAAAGCTTAAAGCTTCCCGACAATTCTGTTTGAGTTTTAACAGTCAGGATTTCCGCTACCGGGTTAGGGGACAGTGTAACATCCGGGCTTGTTTCTCCCATATTCAGCACTCGCTTGGAGTTAACTTCAAATGTTTGCGAAATGATGTGCCCGTAAGGATCGCTTGCCGTTACAGTGACTTCTGAGCGGTTGACTTCTCTGAAATTCAGCGCAAGAATGTGGTCTTCCTCTATAGTCGCCAGCAGATTGTCTTTGTCTGTCCAGTGGATGTTATAGCTTAGCTCCAGTCCCTCAGGGTCGCTGAAATACTCATTAAGTTCGAAGCTTTGCGAAGTATTCAAAGACAGATCCATCGACAAAGGCTCGAAGGCTTTGCTAATTACCGGAGCAAGGTTTTCGTCTACGGTTACTTTAAACTCGTCTGAAACTGAGCCGCCTCTTTGATCATTAGCCAAAAGGCTGACAGTAGTCTCTCCTGGCTTGTTGGGAGTGATAATCAGTTTGCCGTCTGTGGTAACCGCGGCATTTACGTTGTTCGATGAAAGCGTGATCTTGTATTTCAACGCGTCATTGTCCGGGTCGCTGAAAACAGCAGCCAAATCGACAGTGACTGGCTCAGCATAAATCTTCATATGGAAGTCTTTCACTTCTTTGGCGAGAACAGGATTTTGGTTGTTGGCAATCGAGACACCGAATTCGGTTGCCAGCGGTTTGTCTACGCGTCCGTCAGTGGCGATAACTGTCACCCGTACATCTCCGGACTTGAGCGGGTAAAGAATCATCTCATTGTCCCTGAACAGAATGCCGAGTTTTTCCTTGTCGTCTGCGAATGCGGTAACAGTTATTTCATCGCGGTCCGGGTCGGTAATATAATCGCTAATGCGGTAATGCGCCTCGCTTCCGTCTACTTTAAGCGCAAGGTCTTTAAACTTCAATACTTCCGGAGCTCTGTTTTTGTCAATTACATTCACCGGCCAGCTTACTTCCCGGGTATTTGTATTTCCGTCCGAAGCCATAAGAACAAAGCTTTTCTCTCCGGAAGACTCGTAGTCGGTGCTGTAGATTAATCTGTAAGAATTGGCGCTGAGTTTTTTCAGCGTCAGGCCTTTGTATTCTTCTTTGAGTTTTACAGTTACCTCATTGTCGCTGCCGTCCGGGTCGTTTACATAGAAGGCTTCTTCGACGGTTTCCGTTTCCAGTACTGTAGATGCATTCAGATTGAAAATGTTTGGTGTATGGTTTCTGTGCAACGAAACAGGAATATTTATTTCCGGGTTGAGCGGGTCGTTGCTTTCAATAGTCATAATCAGACTGTTGCTTCCGTTTTTGGCTAGACCAGGGTTTGCGGTGAGTTTCATATTCAGTGTTTCTCCGGAAGCTGCTGAGCCTTCAAGCGGCGAGAAGCTGAGCCAGCTTTCTTTTTCTTTGATTTGCAGCGCTCTTAGGTAAGGAATTTTTCGCTCACCGCTAAGGTGCAGATCTTTCATAGATTTTTCGCCGTTCTCATTTTCTGTAATCAGGAAAAATGTTCCAGGAATTAAGCGGAATTGATTAGCTGCCATTTGAGGATTCCACGGCAGCGCCTTGTAATGCACAACCACCCAGAAAGTTTCATTTTCGGAGAAAATCTGAGCTGTTTCCAGCGCAATTTGACTGGTTTGGAAATATGCTATTTTTTCATCTAAAAATTGCTGACTCAATATTTCTGTTCCTTGGTCCGGGGTGTCTCCGCCTCTTATGATGGAAATCCCGAAGCTTATTTTGTCTTCATACAGTTTGGAGTAAGTGTTTTCGACGTGAGTAAGGCGGAACCCTTCGGACGGAGCAGTGAATTTGGTTGCTATCGAGAAAGGCTTTTCGTCTGGTGAAGTTCCTATGAAACAGTTGTGTACCTTTTCTTCGTTTTCAAAATAGTCCAGAGCCTTTTCGGTTATCTGTTCTTTTTTTAACAAGCTTGCCCGGTATTGGAGTGTTCCTTTGCCCGTATTTTTTAGCTGCAGGGTTTCTGAAAGCGGTTTTTGGTTAATTGCAGTCCATTCCACTGAGCTTTTATTGAGTTCAATGGATGGCGCAGCTTCTGCAGCGGCTTTCAGCTTTATTGATGCAGTTTGATACTCTGAATAAACAAGGGAAGCGCTTTCGTCATAGTTTGCAATCGTTCCGTCTGGTCTGAAACAGAGCGTTAGCTGGGTTTCAGAATTCGGAAGCAGCTCAAGCGGAAGATCTGTTTGTTTTACAAAAAAGTGTGACCCCGCTGCAAAGCGAACGTCCGTAAGGTTTACCGTCTTAGTTCCTTCATTTTTTATTTGAAGGCCTTTTTCATATGTTTTTAGAATACTCGCTTCGGTTTCATACCAAAGAACGCTGCCAAAGTCTACAGTTTCTTTTGTTACGCTTACTTCTGGCTGGCCTGTTATATTTAGCGTAATTGGCAAGTCCAGCGTTGAATTGTCGGGATCGTTTGAGTAAATCGGGTAGGTTTTTTCATGCCTGCCGTCCATCAGCTCACGGGCATTCAACATCATGGAAACAGTATGCGATTCACCCGGAGCAAGAACCTTTTGAGCAGGAGGATATATCTCTATGGCCGATTCGCTTTTTAGCCAAGCAGGAATATTTTTAAAAACCAATAGCCCCTGAGTACCGTCCTGGTTTTCAATTCCTGCGATATGTCGATCCCATCTTCTTTTATGAATTTTTTTGTATTGAAATTTTATTTTTCCGCTGGGGTAAAGTATGATCTGGAGAGTGGACGGGTAAGCTTTAACCTGGCCGGATTCTTCGAAAAATTCTTGGTACTGAACAATGAAATGATCCGGAGTTGATTGATAGTATATTTTACCATCATTATACCTAAAGCGATCGTAAAAGGCGGCTATGACATCATTGAGGCCGTTTTCAGAAGGAATGCCCGAACTCAGATCTAAGTCATTTTGATAGTTGAAAGTCAGGAAGCCATATTGGCCGATGTAAATGCGCCATTTTTCACTGCCGTAGAACGGAAAATTGAAAGGCATTCTTACTTCGGAAAGACCGGAGTAGAAATCCGTTACTAATCGCCCGGTTTCAGAAATGTCAATCCAATCATATGCGCCTTTTTCCCATGAATAGCCGTATTCGTCGTATCCTGACGCCACTGCCGGATTGTGCTCTGTCGTTGTTGCATTGCTTGGGGCCGATGATTCAGCTTCCCCGGATGCCGGTTCTGCCCAGTATAGTTTTGGCATTCTTAGCTGCAGGTTCTCTGTTCCGTTGTTGGAAAAACGCAACACTTTACTTACTGTTTCACCGTGGTTTAAGCTCACTTCCAGCGACTGTTGGTCGAGATGGAATTTTGGAAGATCTCTGGACGTTCCGGAAACTTCTACTATAAATTGCTGGCTGGAACCTCCTTCACTTTCGGCCTGAAAACTAAGATATAGCCAGCCAGCAACTGAATAACTGGGCGGATTGAACCTGACAGGGATTTCCATTGCACTGTTAGCTTCCAGCCTGCGGTCGCCTGACCAGGTTAATTCAAAATATTCGTTATAGTTAATATCAGATTGATTCGTAAGGCGTATTGTGCAAGGGACAGCTCCTTTGTTGCTTATCCTCAGCATTTCGGTTTTTGTTGTTCCGTTTTGTATTTCTCCGAAGTTAATTGACTGTGGGATTTCCACTCTCGGGTAGTCAACCGCCATGTCGAATGGGATTATTACAGCCGGATTTGAGCTGTTGCTGTTGAGCGAGACGAAATTTTTATAAAGCCCCGTCGGGTATTCAGCGGAGTTGACTTTTACTTGAATGTTAGCGCTTTCTCCTGTGGCGATTGTGCCTTTGAAAGGGGTTATGCTCTTGATGAAGCTTTCCCGCATGCCAAACCAAACAGCATGTTCGCTTTTCAAATAATGTGCATTGAAAGCCACTTGCGCGCCGTCGGTTCCGTCCTCGTTTTCAATGCCAATAGTACAATTGTTGAAATCGCCTACTACGTCTTTATAGTAGAATAAAATTTCGCCCGAAGGTCTGAGTACCGCTTGGCACGTGATTTTTAAATTGGAATTGTTGTACGACTGTACATTGTCGTATTGTACAACAAATTCTTCAGCAGTAGATTTGTAATAGACTTTCCCACCGCTGCTGGGGATTAAGTCCATCCAACAGAAGGCAATAAAGTTATTTATGCCTTCTGTATATGGAATACTTCTGTTTTCATAATTGTAGGATCCGCTAAAATTCAACTGGCCGTTTGAGGAAATGGTAATCTCATTTTTATTCTTTCCATAGAAGGGAAACTCGAAGTTTAAATTGAGTTGCCTTTGTGTATCATCGCTTAAATTCAGCTCGGTTCCTTCGCTGGAAATATCGTTCCAAGTGTATTCCGGGCCGCCGGGTTCGTCGCTGTCGATCCACCGGTAGCCATGTTTATTATCAAAGCCAGCACCAAGCATTACGGCGGAGCCTCTGCGTTTGTCTTTTTCTCCTTTTTTCGGCGGGGCGGCGGATGGTGTTTGCAGCGTCGGCTTTTTGCTGTCAGGAGCATTTTTTACGGCCTGTTCAGCGGCGAAGGCAGGGAATGAAAAATTAAGCGGATAGCCTCCGGTGTTTCCTAATGTGAAAGAAATGGTTTTTTCTTCGTTGGCAGAAAGGTCTGTATGGATTGTTTCTGCCGGATACTGAATAACAGGCGGGTTGAATACATTGCCGGTTATATTAATCACATATTCTCCTTTGTTTGTGTGCAGGGTCAGTTTTGCCTCAACAGGACCGGTCTGTCTTGGGTAGGTGTAAAGGGAAATGTTGACGTCTTTGGAGCTCTTTCTTATAGTAAGCGGAAACCGGCGGTCAATGCGAAAAGTGCGATTGTCAATAGTTGCCTTATGGATGATCCAGTCTTCAGTTCCCTGGTTGCTGATGGGAATCGATATTTCTTTTCTTTTATCAATAAAAATATCCCCCAGTTCAATTGCATCGCTCGGAAATACCGGAATGATGCGGTGGCCTGTCTGATTAACTAAGAATTCAACTACCTGGGCTTCTTTTGTTTTATCGTTATGCTCAACGGTGATAACTCCCGAATAGGTTCCATTAGGCAAGTCTGCGCCG
>JAKSBZ010000344.1 GCA_022360875.1 Cytophagales bacterium
AAGAGAAGCCAAATCTTTCGCCATGGGGGTTTTGCTTAGAGAAGAAAGAAAGGCGGCGGGATTGACCCAGGCCCAACTGGCTGAAAGGGTTGGCAAAAAGAGAGAGTTCATTTCCAGAATTGAAAGAGACGGCAGTAACATTACGCTTACAACGCTTTTCGAAATTGCCGAAAAAGGACTAGGGAAAAAAATTACAATCCAAATGCACTAAATGTGAATTGATACTCAAATACAATTAAAAGAAAGCCTCAAATCTTGAATGATTTGAGGCTTTCTTTTAGTCACTTTCTATAATTAATTAGATGTAATTTGTATATTTATATGATTAATTGTTTAATTATATGTTATTTATCCAGGCTTATATTTAATCAAAAACCTCCGTTTGTGGGAAAAATGAGAAAGCCCCGATTGGGGCTTCAAAATTTCAATCTGCGCGGTTTTTTATTCCATAAAATTATGGAACAAGGCAATTTCCACAAATGAGGGTTTTTGGAAAAGTGTCGGAAAAACAATCATTCGCATTGATTCTACAGAATAACTGCGAATGACTGTTTTTAATTTTAATGGGATAAATATGAAATCAGGGCATCATTTATAACCCCATTGATTGTTTTGTTCTCCATGCTAGCCTTTATCGCCAAATTTTCATGAAGCACGTGGGACATGCGTATACTTAGCGAGCCTTTAAAGGGTTTTTGCGGCTTCATCCCTTCAGTTTCACACATTTCAAGATAGTCATCAACCGCGTCCCGAAAATCCTTTTCCAAATCTTCACCTGTACAGCCTTCGTAAGAAACGACTCCTTTGATCCCTATCACAGAGCCATGCATCAACCGATCTTCATGATTATACTCAATTGTTCCAATATAACCTTTGTATTTTAGTGTGTTCATAAGTCCAGTGCTTTTATAATATCCTTTAATTGGTATTTTTTTAGTATCCCGCTCGGATGCGGTTTGTGCAAGGTGATTGGCGTATCTCCATTTTTAAACCTTACCCTTGAACCTCCCGTTTTTCCCGTTTTGACTTGAACAAAACCATGCGCTTCTATTAGTGTGACAGCCTCATTGTAATGAAAATCATTCGGGAGCTTCATTATCCTTGCAATTAGCTTTTCCTTTTTTGACATATACAAATGTAACCAATATTGGTTACGTTTAAAAGCAAATTTTTTAAATTCATCCGGACGGCAATGTCTTAACTGTCAAGAACCCGCTTACCTTCTTTGGTAATTTCCCCTGTTTTGGTGACGTATCGATAAAGCGTTGTTTTAGAGATATTCATCTCTCTACAGAGCTCTTGAATCCCTGTGTCAGCTTCTTTCATCGAAGCTAACGCAAAACGGATTTTCGCCTTGGTCATAATCCGTTTTCGGCCTCCGTTCCTCCCTCTCGGCCTAGCGAAATCAAGTCCCTTTGAAGAGTTTCACCGGCGCGGCTGTCCCGCCTTCCAAAGGCTTTACCAGCACCTCCTGCGAAGCTCTTTCAGCCTCAGCCCGCGCTGCAGCCTCCCGTCCCGCCCCGAGTGCCGAAGGCACGCACCCAGCGCAGGCCCGGGGTTTCAACCCCGGGAATTTTCAAAATAAGCTTCCCCTTTGGACAGGTATGGTCGGGATACCTGTTTAATCGGCCAATGCAGCTTATAAAAGGCGCTATTTCACAAAAAGTAAGAGTGAAATAGCGTCTAAAAATATCAGCTTGAATTTCTGCTTTGGGAACTCAAAATACTATTTACTGACTGTGCAGTATCCAAAACCATTTTTTCGAATGGAATAGGATTCCAGTTAAATATTTTCTTCGTCCGCGTTATATCCCCTTCATATTTTTTACCAACATAGGGCAGCATTCCTTTCATTTCGCTATTAAAATGGGCCAATAACTTAACCATAAAATTTGGAGCGACCTTCGTACCCACTTTTTCAAATCCATTCGATTTTAGCAGTCGAGTTATTTCCAAAAAGGAATGAGCCTTTTCTGTCGAAACGATGACACGCTGACCATTAGCCTGCTCGCTTTCTAAGGCCATTACATGGATCTTAGCCACATCTCTTACATCGGACATATTGATGCTCGCATGAATCATTTGTTTTAATTCACCAGTGATTATCCGCTTAAATAAAGTCATCGATTCGCCGGACAAATCATTTGATAATGACGGTCCGTAAACAGGCCCGGGATGTACTGTAACCAATTCTATATTATTTGCTTTAGCGAATTCCCAAGCACTTTTTTCAGCTAGAGTCTTGCTTTTCAGATATGCTGTTGCATTCTTAGCATCCACCTTTGTCCAACTTCCCTGATCGATATTTTCATCTCCTGAAATATCTCCCAACATCGCCACCATAGAAGATGTCAGCACCACACGCTTTATTCCAGCTTTGTGGGCGGCTCTTAATGCACGTTGTGTTCCTTCTACAGCAGGCTTAATTAATTCATTTTCATCTTTTGGAATTTTTGAAAAAAATGGAGAGGCTACGTGCATCACAAAATCACAATCCGAAACAGCTTCATCCCAGCCATTATCTTTTAATAAATCCAATTCGCAGAATTCCAAATTTCCTTTAGGATCGATAAAGTTTTTAATAGCGTTAGTGATGCTTTCAGCTTTTGACAAATTTCTGATCGATCCTTTTACGGCATAACCTTGCTTTAGCAGTTCGACGGCACAGTGTAAACCAATATATCCTGATACGCCTGTTAATAATACCTTTTTCACAATTATTGCTTTTATTTTGAAAGTAATAATAAATATATTACTTTTGTTTTGCAAGTAAAATGCTATTGAAATATGAAAAATACTTTCCGTTGTAAATGCCCAATTACCTCAGCATTAGATATTATCGGGGACAAATGGTCTTTGGTGGTGATTAAGCAAATGCTTTTCGAGGAGAAAAGTACTTTTAAAGATTTTTCTGAGAGTGCAGAGGCAATTGCTACCAATATCCTGTCTACTCGATTAAAAATGTTAGAAGAATTTGGAATAATCGATAAACAAAAGCTGCCTACGAATAAAAAAGCCAACATATATACTCTAACCCCTAAAGGCTTAACGCTCGTGCCTGTTTTAATGGAACTCACATTCTGGAGCAAGCACCAAATTATAGAATTTAATCCGGGCTTGAAGTTAGATGAAAAATTAGACTGGGCTGAAGCAAACAAGGAAGAAGTTTTTAGGCTGATTACTGAGAACTACAACAAATACAAACAATCACTTTTAAACAGCAACAATGATGAGTAAAATGAAACAACCAAGAATTGATGTCAACAAGCATTTACAAGGAAGCTGGACAAAGCAAGAAACGGAAAATGTAAAAGTCGTTGTGGACTTTTTCCAAAAGTTAATGAATGAGCATAATTTCGAATATACGCTCAAAAAATATGGAAATGCTGCCTATACACAACACAACAGAGCCATCCCAAATGAAATCACAGGGCTTGTAGGTTATGTAAAAACGCTTACCAAAAGATTCCCGGAGTATTCTTTTGATGTTAAAAAGATATTCGCTGATGGAGATTTTGTAGTATTCCATAGCCACACCACAATGAAAGAAAAACACAGAGGCAACGAGAAAAAAGGATTTATCATTACCGATACTTTTCGACTAGAGAATGGTAAATTGGTTGAACATTGGGACGCGATCCAACCCATTGACTTCTTTTCAAGGCTTTTGGTCTTAATGACAGGAGGTAGTATTGGTAACAATAATCCTACATTTTAGCAACAGTTCTTTTTAATGATTAGCCAGGAGCTATACCCAAATCTGGTGTTTGGACAGTATGTCGAACTAAGCGGCTTCTTTGATCTCTTCGCCGTCTTTAAACAGAACACCTTCAATTACTTTTGT
>JAKSBZ010000354.1 GCA_022360875.1 Cytophagales bacterium
CGGGGCAGATCAGGTTAAAATCCTCATTGGCTTTCCACACAGCCTTGCGCAGTTTTTTAGTCAGTTTGATTTCCTCTTGTTGGCTCATGATTCAGAATTTCATTTTGACGGCAAAAATAAGCAAAAGAATGCGTTGAAAGGAAATGTGATGCGAACTTCCGGTGTTGGAAAACTAATGGCGGGCTTATAAACATAAACTTTCCTCTTAAAGTCTAATGGTTAGGTGTTCAACTGAAATGATAGGGAAGCTAAAAAAAAAGCTGAGCAGTGAAACTAGCAAAAATGCACCGTCAACAGGCGGGGCACAAGCGCTACCGCCTGATTTTGAGTGGAAGACATCAGAGTATGTAAGTGTCAGAAAAGACAAAGAAGGAAAAAGAGCAGAAGCTTACGAGGTGATAGATTTTGGTGAGGATGTCGATCAGGAAGTAAGCGCGTGGATACGAAGGAGCTCACAGGTGCAGTTGCCCCAGAGTATTGGTTTGAACAGCCGCCCCGGGATTCTTCATGAAGTTATGAAAGCTGTTCAAAACTCGAATTCGGAAATTCCCGTGCTTAAAACCAGGCTTATGGAAATAGTTTTTGAACTGGAGGATCTTCAGGGAATAAAAGGAATCGCAGACAGGAGATTTGTCCGGGCAAGAAAGGACCTTTCAGAAGAGGTTGAGCGCAGGAGCAGTGTTGCTGACGGTATTGAGAATGGCGAAACTGTTCCATGGAAGGAGTCGCTCAGTGCTGTAAAACATTTTCAGAAAAATGTCAGAAGGTTTTCCATTGCAAGGGAGAGTTATATTGAAAAAATATCGGGGCTTCAGGAAGAAAGACTGCAGCTTTCCCAGAAGATTTTCTGCAAGCTGCGCAAGTTGGAGGACATGGCTGAGTCGGTGCTGAATGGAGAACGCATGCTGGATGATGCCGACTCTTCATTTCTGATAGAAACTGTTTCTTCTATCCAGTCGGAGCGAAAAGAGATAGAACGGCTAAGTCAGGGAAAAGAGATGAAAAGGGCTGCAGACAAAGCCGCAGTTGCCATGTCAAGCAAAGAACCGAATTTTCCTTCGCCGCAGTGGGCGCTTCCCCGCCTGAATATTCAGCCAAAGTCTTTGGAGCCTAAAGTGATGCTGGAGCCGGTGATTTGCTGTCTTGAAAAATATTCGGCGGGACTTCGTTCTGCTGGATTAACCGACTTGCTGACTCGTGCTAGAGTGTTGAACGAAAGGCTCTTTGCAATGCATGCAGCTTGGGAAAAGTACACAGGTGTTGCTGTAGAACAAAAAAGAGCGGAAACAGAGTTGATGGAATTTGAAAAGAGACAGCTTAAAAAAAGCAAGTCAATATCAGCGCTGGATTTTTACCGGAACTATACTGAGGAAGAGCAAAAGCGGATGCAGCGGGAAACTTTGACTAGGAAGGCTCTGCTTAAAGAACAGCGAGAAAGACGGGACTCTTATATCCAGGCTTGCCGGCAATTTGGTTTTAGTTGCTTTGAAAAACTCAGCCAGCGGGTGCACGAAATATTGACAATGGTTTACGAGATGGAGCGGCTGATATATGCAGCCATGGACCGGTTTGACAGCCGGACAAGGGGCGTTTCGGAAAACCACAAGATGTATTTTCAGCTGCTGCGGCAACTGGATGAGCTGCACTTGTTTTGTGTCTGGCTTACTGACAACCTTGGTATTGACATATATATTCCTCAGCTGCACCCTGAGCTGCACCACCCAAGACTTCAGTCGGATGAAAGAATAAGGGAACAAAAGCTTTGGGGGGATGTAACCGGAGGCAGGTTTATTAATTGGGACGAGGAAGACAACGCTTTTTCTAATTTATCTTTCAGCCAGAAGATAAAGTCGTATTTGCTGCGATTGATGCATACGAAAACTGGGCGTCAGTTGTTGAACAGGCTGACTATGCGGCCTTCTCCGATTGATCTTTCCCTATGCAAGCCGCCTGATTTTAATTTGGGCGCTAATTATTATGTTTCGCGCGCGGCTGTCCTTCCCAGTTCAGAAAGACACCGTCATGCTTCTGGGTTAGAAGATATTCAGATTCGCAAAGATATCACAGAATTTGGCAATCAGAGAGTGGCGGAGATTCGTCCGTCTGATGAGTTTACTGCTGACGGATTCGGAATGGACAACCATCCAACCGCTCGGATTGGGTTGTCCTATACCGCGTTTTCGCCGTCTCTGGCTTCCGGCACCTTTGAGCATATTCACGTGGATTTCCCACGCGACTTGGCGGCATTTGGCCATTTGGTTCCTGTCAGCGGATCAGCGGACGAGTCCGAGGACTTTTTAGTTCCTATGAAAAACTATCAGCTGGCTCCTTTGCCTGCATTTATTCATTTTGGAAATGTACTGATGACGGTTGCAGACGGATTGAGAGGAACATTTCACGGTTCTGATCAGTTCCAGCATAATCTAGTAGAATTTGAGAACAAAATTCGCAAAGAATGCGGCTTGCCAGAGAGAATGGGAGAAGATGATTTTCTGGATATAATGACTTTTTCTGTTTCCCGGGCAATCGGTAAGCCACTGGACCCGGCCATGCTGGAGTTTCGGGAAGTAAAGAAAAGGGATTTGGAAGAATGGGCGCTTTTTGACCGGGGCGAATGGACGACAGGCAATAAAAAAGAGCTGCTTGCCAAACTCCGCGCAAAAAAGTGAATGCCGGTTATTGTAATTGTGTTTAGAATTCCCCTTGCAGATGTATTCCGGATTTTTTTCCAGAGCAGAGAAGCTCTATCTTTGTATGCATAAATAAAACGCGTAAAAAATGTCTGCTGTATCTGTTGTTATTCCTTTTTACAAGCCTGGAGAGTCTTTTAGGCGATGTTTGAAAAGTTTGGCTGCTCAGTCTTTTTCTGACTTTGAAGCGCTGCTGGTCGGCAACAATCCTGATGCCCTCAGCATTTCAATTGCTCGGGAATTTGTAAAGGCTGATAGGCGTTTTCGTATTTTGGAGGAAAATAGACAAGGGGTTGTGTTTGCTTCCAACCGGGGGATGCAAGCGGCAAATGGCGATTATTTGGTCCGAATGGATTCCGACGACTGGATGCATCCGGAGCGGCTGGAAAAGCAGCTTCGTTTTTTGGAGGAAAATCCTTTCTGCGATGCCGTTTCCTGTTTGGTGCAGTACGAAGGAGTTGAAAATGCGGAAGGCTTTCGGCATTATGTGGAATGGGTGAATCGGCAGCGCACGCCGGAAGAAATATTTTCCAGCCGTTTTGTGGAGTCTCCTGTGGTAAATCCCACATTTATGGTCAGGAAAAGTGTCCCAGAGCGCTTGGGCTGGTACCGGGAGGGCAGCTTTCCTGAAGACTACGAGCTGTGGCTGCGGTGGCTTCATGCGGGAGTAAGGGTTTGTAAAATTACTGAAGTGCTCCATTACTGGTCCGATTCGCCCGACCGTCTGACGCGGACCGACAGCCGTTATGCCGTCAATTCTTTTTTCAGGCTTAAAACGGACTATGTTGCCGGTTTTCTTCAGCAAAGAAACATAGAATCAGTCTGCGTTTGGGGAGCAGGCAAGCGGGCCAGACAGCGTTTGGAATATCTGAGAGAAAAAGGAATTCAGGTTCATGCTTTTTTGGATCTAAAGACAAAATCCGTTGACGGGATTCCATGCCATGCATATTCGGATTATGATTACGATGGGCGGGAGTTTATTCTTTCTTATGTCACCAATCGCGGAAAAGGAGATGAAGTCCGTGCATATCTGGAGAGCAGAGGCCTTAAGGCTGAAGAGCATTTTCTTTGTCTTGGATAAATATTCTATAACGTGCTTTTGAGAACATACCATGAAAGCGGATAACAAGGAGCGAATTCAGCTTTGACAGCTTCTTTCTTTTTATGTCACCCAAATGTAACCGAAAACTATTACTCTTCTTTGACTGATTTTTCTAATTTACAGGTGAATTTGCCAAGATATTCGGCATAGAATTATTTTGGCGGCCGCATCTGACAAGTGATAGATTATCGCAATCGGATGAAGATGTGCAACGGGTTTAAAGAAATTTTTTTAAAAAAACAGTGCTGATGAACATGATGAATACGCTAAAAAAATGGGTAATGTTGCTGGGGTTTGCGTTCCTGGCTTCATGCCAGTCTTATCCCCCGGCTTTTGAACAGGCGCTATTGCGGGCGGGAAGCAATGCAAAAGAGTTTGAACAAGTATGGGAAAAGATCCCTGAAACGCAAAGAAAGGGTTTTGAGTTTTTGGTTGCGCACATGCCTGACCGGGATCTTAAGGAACTGAAGTCAGATTTGCTTTTGAAGAATCTGAAATGGGCTTATCGGGCGAGAGAGGAATTCGTTTGGGCTAAACAACTGCCGGATTCGGTCTTTTTCAACGAAGTGCTGCCTTATGCTTCTTTCAATGAGCGCCGAGATGACTGGCGGGAAGATTTTTACAATAAATTTTCGCCGCTGGTGAAAGGGTGCCGAACAGTTGAAGAGGCGATCGATACAGTGAATCATGCGATTATGAATATCGTTAAAGTCAAGTATTCTACTGCTCGGAAAAAAGCCGACCAAAGCCCTTACGAATCAATGGAGCAGGGGCTGGCTTCATGCACGGGGCTTTCTATTCTGCTGACTGATGCTTTTCGTTCGGTGGGCATTCCTTCGCGTATAGCAGGAACGCCAAATTGGACAACCAAGCCGGGGAACCATAACTGGTGCGAAGTTCTGGTGGACGGGCAGTGGCTTTTCACCGAATACTATGCGCCCAAGCAGCTGAACGATGCATGGTTTTTGGCCGACGCGGGCAAAGCGGATCCGGCGAAGCCAAAACACTGGATTTATGCTTCTTCATGGAAAAAGCAACCGTATTATTATCCGCTGGTTTGGGACACGACGATTACCTATGTTCATGCAGAGAACGTAACAAAGCGTTATTTGGATGTTTACCGCCGGAAAATGGCCGGAAAGGCTTTGGCTGAGGGCAAATGTATTCTGAATATCCGGATGTTCAAAAAAGCAGGCTGTTCGATGGGCGATGACCGCGTGGCGGCGAAAGTTTCCGTTTATAACGGGAAAAAGAAGCTGGTTGCTGAGGGTACTACCCGCGGGCCGCTGGAGGACATGAACGATTTGCTTTCAGTGCCGCTGGAGAAAGGAAAGTCTTACCGGCTGGTGTACAGCAACGCCAAGGGATTGCCTGTGTCGGAACAGGTCGTAGCGAAAGGACAGTCGAAAACGGTTAACCTGTATATGGAATAATATATTCAATACAAAAAAAATGAACTGGAAGCTTGTCCGCCACAAGTCTTCCAGTTCATTTTTTTCAAGTCAGGCCTGCTGTTAGTTGTTGATAAATTTTTCAAACACTTGTCCGAAATCCTCTCTCAGCAACTCGTCGTATTTTGCTGACTTCCAGTTATAAACATATTCGTTCAGCGCGGCGAATGTTTCGGGGGTTGTGTTGCCGCCGAATGTGCCTTTGAAAGAACCGATCGCCGCCTCCAGGCTTTGGTGCGACATGGCCAGTTTGTCGTCGTTTTTTCTTTGAATGGAAGCGATCTTAACCAGACTTTTGTACAGGTCTTTCAGCTTTTCGATTTGTTTTCTGTCAACATCAATGCTGAATTTTTGGTCGCCCAGCGAAAATTTTATTTCCACGTCCAAATCAATGTTTCCGGCTGTTTCAAGCAGCACATGGCTGAAGTGGTGCGTTTTGTAGGCAAAGCGGCGAAGCATGCGTTTGGAGCTTACTGCCGAATCGCCGTCCAGGTGGATAAGCGCCGCATTGGTGAAGCAGTACTCGTCGGTCTTGGACTTGATCAAAAAATATATTTTTTCCTCTTCTTCATGCAAGATGTAATCGTCGGAATCTACTTTGTCATAATCTTTCGGATCAATGATTTTTCCGATATCGCTTAATCCCATTACATCTGATGCCAGTTTTTTGAACATATTGTTTTCGTTTAAAAAAAATGATTTCAACATCCCGTTTGGCGGAAAACGGGAAGCTAAAAATTTATTGAAAAATTCCGCGAAATGAATGATTGTAAAATCGAATGAATTCGGGCTTTAGTTAAAGCATTCGTACTTCATTTCGCCCCAGCTTTATCAGCCCTTCTCTCTCCATCTGTTTGAGCAAACGCGAAATTACTTCGCGCGATGTGTTCAGATCGTCGGCGATAAGCTGGTGGGTTATTTTGAGTACCCGTGTTTGCAGCCTTTGGGTTTTTTCTTCCAGATAATGCAGCAGCCGCTCGTCCATTTTCTTGAAGGCAATCTGGTCCAGGCTCAATAAAATTTCATCGAACCGCGACTGAAACGAAAGCAGAACCATTTGGCGCCAGCTGGCGTATTTGCGCATCCATTCTTCCATGTACTGGATAGGAATTCTCAGCAGCAGTCCGTCTTCTTCCACCACGGCGCGCACCTGGCTTTTTTTGTGGCCCATGCAGCAGTTCATCGTCATCGAGCAGGTTTCTGATTCCTTCAGATAGTACAGCAGCAGCTCTTTTCCCTCTTCGCCAACCCGGGTCACTTTAACCAGGCCTTGCAGCAAAATGGGAATAAAGCGGATGGTGTCGTCGTATTCGATAAGAACATCGCCCTCATTGATGGGGCGAATGCTCGCTACAGCCTCGAGTTCGTCTACCAGAGGTTTTTCGAAGAAAGGGCTGAGCAGAGTTGGTACATCGTGTTCCATACTGTATCGTGCGAAAAGAGAAAAAAAAGAGAAGCGGCCTGGAAAAGACCGCTTCCCGAAAATACATGCAATGTTGTTAAATAGCGATTCCCAGGCCGAATTTGGCGTATTTGCGGAATACGTCGTATTTTAGGCCAACCGAAACAAATGCCACTCGGGCGTTGAGACCAAGGTCCAAGCCAAACTTGGATTCGCTGACATCAGTGGTTGGAATGTCGGAAAAGTCGCCTTCCTTAATTTTATCAAGCACACTTTGCGAAGCCACTATTATATTGTCCACTTTGTTGGTGAACAAATTGACTCCGGCAATACCAGAGAGTGAGAACAGCGGTATTGCGATTATTTTTTTGGCAACTCCCAGGTTGAATTGGTGCATTACTACCTCCGGTTTGGCCAAATTTGCAGTAATACCGTTTTTTACATATTCATCAACAGAGGAATTGCTGTAGGCGTAGCCGGCATTTACTCCCCAGCCTTTTAAAATATAAACTGTCAGTTCTCCCCCGTAAGATGACAGAGCGTTGTCGAATTTAATTTCTTTTGTCAGCAGCGTTTCAGGAATGGTAATGCTTCCTTTGGAAGTCGGGGCGTCCAGCAAGTTTGATCCTGAGGAGTACATTCCGTAGTTCAGTTGAAACGTTACCTTTTGTGCTTGAGCAGTCGCGGCGATCGCGAAAAGGCATACAAGGATGAATAATCTTTTCATAAAAAAAATTGATTGGAGTTTAATTCAGTGAAATTATAGAATATATTTTTCTTTTCTGA
>JAKSBZ010000027.1 GCA_022360875.1 Cytophagales bacterium
AGAGTGGCAGGGTTGACCATTTTTTTTTTTTTTTGCTGGATTTTTCCGGCGAAGGCGGGGGTGTTCCGGGATTGATTCCGGTTGGCATCAGGCTGCTCCTGGAGCTTTGTATTGTTATGTAAGAATAGAGAGGATTTTGAAGCGACTACGTGGAAAGAGGTGATAACATGAAGACTTTTTAGGTGGGAGACGAATGGGGCAGTTACTCAACTATCGACTGCAGGGCAAGGGTCAGACTGTGATTCTGCTCCACGGCTTGTTTGGCAGTATGGATAATCTAATGACCCTGGCCCGTGGGCTGGCAGAAGAGTATCAGGTGTTGACCATGGACCTGCGTAATCACGGCCGTTCTTTTCATGCTGATTCCATGACCTACCAGGAGATGGCTGAGGATGTGCTTGACGTTATTGATGACTTGAAGCTTGGTTCTGTGATGGTGTTTGGTCACTCCATGGGGGGAAAGGTGGCCATGCAGCTGGCACTGGAAGCCAGCGAGCGAATCGCCGGGTTGGTGGTTGGAGATATTGCCCCGGCAGCGTATCCTCCCCATCATCGGGAAGTTCTGCAGGCGCTGCAATCATATGACCCGGAACAAGTAGTCAGTCGCCAGGTTGCTGACAGACAGCTGTCTGAGTTTATTGATTCCCCAGCGGTCAGGCAGCTGTTGATCAAGAATCTGAAGAAAAATAAGCAGGGGCAATATATCTGGCGTATCAATGTGTCGGCTATTGCCCAGTCCTATACCGATATCAGTGCAGAACTGTCGCTGCCTGGTCGGGTCTATAAAGGGCCAACCCTGTTTTTAAAAGGAGAGCATTCCGATTATCTGCAGGCGGAACACCAGGCTCTGATAGAACAATATTTTCCCGATACCCGCTTGCGGGTTATTTCAGGTGCAGGGCACTGGCTGCATGCTGATAAGCCGGATTTGTTACTGGCAACCCTGAAGAGATTTCTAAAGATGGTTCAGTAAGCCTGGAGTGATTCCGTTCATTTGGTAGATGGATTTCCTTTGCCGATTTGCCATTTCAAACGGGCTCCTGGATGCAAACTCTTTCGAGAAGTAGCCGCCTATGGATATTGTGCCTCCAAGGAGGAAACCTACTATGG
>JAKSBZ010000061.1 GCA_022360875.1 Cytophagales bacterium
AAAGTGCGAGTCGAGACTTTGAAAGAGGAGCACAATCGCGCCTGGCAGGAGCTGATGGAGCGCTATCTTTCGGCTGACGTTGAAGACGACCTCTACGAATACTTTTTCGAGAACGAAGAACACTCGGCGGGCATAGTGAAGCGCTACATTCAGGAATGGAAAGAAGGCAACCCGACGCCCGCGGCCCGTTACAACTTCGGCTCCTGGCTCATCCGCAAATACGGAACTGAGGAAGAGAAAGCGACGATGGATTTCAAAGCATACGTGTGGCACAAGCATCAGATGAAAATTGACTGACGGCGGGTTTGAAATTCGGGAAAAATGCGTTTTGAGTCTGCTTTCGGAAGCTTTCTCAACTGTATGTTTAAAGCAGTTTCCCAACACCAAAGCTTGACTTAGGTATTGGGGATAATCTCTTGAAAAAAAGCGGGATATGCTTGTTTTTTGAAGCGGTTTTTAGGCCCTTTTCAAAGGGAATTCAATGCCATGAAAAGCATCCCTTGAAGTGCGGACGCAGCGCAAACTGCCTCAGATAAACCTTTCCATAACCTGTTCGAAGACTCTGTTTTGAGAAGCCCTGCAATGATTATCCGGAACGTTATCCGGCTCTTGGACTGAAATCCGTCATTTTAAAAAAAGCGAGATTAAAGCACGTTAACTGATTATGTTTCAACTTATTAAGCATTGAAAAACTAGGGATAGTCTTTTAGTGGCTTGAGTATGACTGTCAGGAACTGAAAAACTCATAATGTTTTAATGCTTACAGTTTAATGATTTTTAAGTGCCTTATTTCTAGCTTGTTAGCTCGTTAAAGGGACACGCCAGTAGTCTCAAAAGGACACGTGAGTAGTCAAAGGGACACACCAGTAGTTTTATTTCAGCTGATTTTTAAACCTAAAAAACTCATAATGTTTTAATGTTTTAATGTTTTAATGTTTAGGGATTCGCAAGTGTCTTATTTTCAGCTTATTGCAACTTTTAAAGGCTACACCAGTAGTCTCAAAAGGCTACACCAGTAGTCTCAAAAGGCTACACCAGTAGTCTCAAAAGGCTACACCAGTAGTCTCAAAAGGCTACATTGTTTTCATTTTCATGTAGCCTTTTGAGGGTTGAATG
>JAKSBZ010000283.1 GCA_022360875.1 Cytophagales bacterium
TGGGATACCTGAGTAGTTACTTAAACAGAAACACAGATAAAAAAATTTAAATGATTAATGCACCCTCCTAACTGCTGCCAAAACCAGCGTTTTAGCCTACTGGTACAGCTTCTTCCTTCAGAATATTTTCTGAAATTATTTTGCCGTCCAGCATATGCAAAACACGGTGCGCGCGCTGCGCATCGGCCTCCGAGTGCGTTACCATCACTATTGTCGTTCCCGCTTCGTTCAGCTCGCACAACAAGTCCATCACTTCTTTTCCATTCTTCGAATCAAGGTTTCCCGTAGGCTCATCGGCCAGAATCAGCGAAGGGTTCGAAATCAAAGCCCGCGCTATAGCCACACGCTGTTGCTGTCCGCCGGAAAGCTGCTGCGGATAGTGCCCGATGCGGTGCCCGATATTCACTCTGTCCAGCATTTTTTTTACCCTTTCTTTGCGTTCTTTTGCCGGAACTTTCTGATAAAGCAATGGAAGCTCTACATTCTCCGCCACTGTCAGTTCGTCAATCAGATTAAAGCTCTGAAAAACAAAGCCGATTTCCTTTTTGCGCAGACGCGTGCGCTGTTTTTCGGAAAAGCCCTCCACCCGGGTGCCATTGAATGAAAACTCCCCGCCGGTAGGCGTGTCCAGCAAACCAATCAGGTTCAGCAGAGTGGATTTTCCGCAGCCCGAAGCTCCCATTACGGCTAAAAATTCACCCTTTTCCACATCTAAGTTAATGGCGTTAAGCGCAGTGGTTTCCACTTCCTCAGTTCGGAACACACGCGATAAGTCTTTTGTCTGTATCATCATCTTTATTTTCTTATTTCGTTTTGAATTCAAATGTGCCAATACTTTACCCAAACAACAAAAGCCTGCAAATCAACACCTTACAGAAGATCCTGATTTTATAAAGTGTCGCATAATCCGACAGTCCTGTTCGAAGACTGTGCAATGACTCGATATTTTTTCTGAAAAAATGCCTTCCAGTTTACTATCAACTTTCGAAAAGCAAGTGCTGCCAGTAATTAACTTATATTTTAATTTTGCTAAATCATTGGCTAAAAAAACATAGCTGAAAATAATAAAAAAGAACCAAGTACTTAATGCATTCGCAGGCAAAAGAAAGAGCTTACTGATTACGCTAAAAATACCCGGTGTAAAGCAAAAAAAAAATTACTGAAGCGGTTGCAATTAAATAATACGTGAGACGATTGCAGAAGTCTTTCCAGTTTCATCAATTACGGAAAGTCTGCCGTTTTCGACCCACAGCGCAACGGCAACTCCCTCTTCCGGCGAGTGCGGATGCCTCTTGTCAAGAGCGATAACCTTACCGCCGTACAGGCTTGTAACCGTCTTCATGACTGTGTGGCCGACAATAACGCGGTCAGCTTCATACGTTTCGAGAATGCAGTCCAGCTGCGCCTCGGTGAGGCTCCGCCCGAAATAGCCGCGGTACCAAAGCGGTCCGGTTTCCACATCGAAAACACAGCGAGCTCTCGGATGCCGGTACGCCAGGCGCAAGTCACAGCCGTAAAATTCCCTGGCCAGCCGGTTAATTTCCGGTATCAAAAGCCCGCTGCCGGCTATTTCATCGCTTAACCCTCCGTGCACAAACACCGAGGAGCCTATCTTCACCGCGCAGTTTTTTGTGCGAAGCCAGCGCCCCAGCTCAGTGTCTTTCCCGTATAGCTCATTAATCGAAAAACCCATCGCCCCGGCCATAATTTTGTACTTCGGCAATGCGTAGCGGTCATCTCCTCGGAGAATCATGTTTTCGTGATTGCCCATGATAAAATGCAAGCATCCCCCGAAGTTTGCGGCCTCTTTTTCCAGCTTGTAAAGCAGCCACAGACAGGCCGTCACGTTTTCGCCGCGGTCAAACAAATCGCCGAGTATGACCAGATGTCCTGTGCCGAAGGTCCATTTATAATCTTCGTTCATCACGCCCGTGCCCACAAGAATCCTTCGGAGCGCGTACATATTTCCCTCGAGATCCGAAATCGCCAAAAGTCTTTCTGGCTGTTTGTAAAAATCTTTAACCGGCAAAAAGCGCTCGTGGAGCCGGACCGAAAAGTGCCTGCCTTCTTCGCTGTCAATCCAAACGGTAAATGCTTCCTCCTTGCTTTCCAGATATCTGGGACGAATTTCCTCGACAGAAAGATTGCTAATGCCCACCGACGTCAGTTCAATCCGGTCGCCTAAGTAGCGGATATAAGGCCCGTCAATCGCCAGAGGAAAAGAAAAACGCATGAGTTCTAAAATCGGTTCGCAATTAAGCCTTAGCGAAGCCTGACCTCCTCAAAATCAACTCTAGGCTCCAGCAGCTGGCCTTTCGCCGGATATTCCTGATATTTTCGTACCAAATCCATTCCCTGAATCACTTTCCCGAAAGCAGCGTATCCTTTTGAATTCGGCCTTCCGCCCTTGTCCAGAGGATAATTGTTGCCAATGCAAATAAAAAACTCTGAGGTCGCAGTATTCGGATCAGCATCTCTGGCCATCGAAACCACAGCGTCGCGGTGCAGAATGCCCGTTTCTTCAGTTGTTTCCAGCGGAACAGCAGCAAAAACACCCGTGCTGTCGTGGTACCACAAACCGCCCTGAAGCACCTGAATAGGGGTCGTCTTGTTCTGCTGATTATCCAGTCGCACCGCTCTGTAGAAAGACGCATTATTCAAGTAGCCGCCTTTTACGTATTTCAGGAAATTAGCCACAGTTACAGGCGCTTTGTCCGGATACAGCTCAATGGCAATCAGCCCGCCTGCCGTTTTGATCTCCACTACAGGATATGCCGATGCATTATCTTTCCCTTTCTGTTCGACATAATCCGCATAAAAATAGCCTCCAAGCAGTATTGCCAGCAAAACAAGCATCACCGGAAGCTTCAGTGTAGGTAAACTGTTTTTCATATGTACTTGATGATTTTCAATAGTCAGAAATAACTTTCATATTGATCTCTGAATTCATAAGTGCTAATTCAAATTTTTTTTCTCATAACAAAACCGAATGAACTCCGCCAGCATCATTCCCCGAAAGAAATAGAAACTTACTTCCCCTGCTTTTCTTTGTAAAAATACTTGTCCAGAATGTTCTGAGAAATCTTTTGATAAATCTCCTGCAGCTCCGGAGCAAATCCCAAAGTATTCATGTGCCTGTCCAGCGTCTCAAAATCACCTCTGACCGCTGGTCCCGTCTGAGCCTGCGCCGGGCCTATTTCAATAGATTTGTTCAGCGTCTCGGCCAGCAACGGATGAAGCATTTCCACTTCCAGGCCTTTCCGCCCCAGCAGCTCCTGCGCAATCCGAAGCATGTGGTTGGAAAAATTACAGGCAAATACAGCCCCCACATGCAGTACACGCCGGTCCTCCGAAGAAACATAGCGTACTTTATTGCTAACAGTTTTGGCGAGTTTTGTCAGGAACCGGCTTACTTCGCGGGAGTTTCCCTCCACGCAAACAGGAACCTGTTCCATATCCACATCCTTTTCTTTGCTGAATGTCTGCAATGGATAAAACACACCAATTCGGTCGGTACCCGCGAACCTGAGGCTTTCCATGCTGCCGTTTCCGGCCGTGTGCACCAGCACCGTTTCTTCGTCCAAGATTATTTCTTTGCAGACTTCCTCTATGGCGCGGTCGGCAACGCATAGAATGACCAAATCCAGCTTTTTTCCCGAAAAATCAAGCGTGCTGTTAGATTCAGCACTGTAAAGCCTGGCCAGCATTTCCTTCAGAGGCTTCGGATTGCGTCCGTACACCTCCGCCACTCGATGTCCGGCATTTTCAAGCGCCGGCCCCAAGTGCCAGGCCACCCGGCCCGTGCCTACCAAACCAATTTTTAAATCTTGCATTAGCTTTTTGCTTCTTCGATACCAAATAAAGGGAAAACGTATCCTTTCTATCCCTTCGTCTTTGCAAAAATAAGGGTTTTGAGCAAGTAACGAACAATGCCGGCATTTATTCGGATTATTAGGCCATTAAATAGTCACATTTTCATTAAATTGTAAAAATACAGTCCAATAACAACCCACAGCCTATTATCTATGACGAACCCGCCTCACAAGACACCCCGTCTGCTGGAAGCCTTTATCCCAATCATTTTTTTGATTGTTTTTCTATTCTTCAATGTATTTTTCGTCTTTAAAGACGACTCACTCGCCGGATCCAACCAGCTCATCCTGCTCTTTTCGGCTGCGGTGGCCGGCAGCATTGCTGTTTTCCGCCTGAAAACAAAATGGAAAACGCTGCAGGAGGGCATGGTGAAAAGCATCAGCGCTGCGCTGGCCTCAATGATCATTCTGCTGATAATCGGCGCCCTGGCCGGAACCTGGCTGATCAGCGGCATTGTGCCTGCAATGATTTACTACGGACTCGACCTGATAAACCCCTCGGTGTTCTTGGTGGCCGCCTGTTTGGTCAGCGCTGTTGTTTCGGTTGCCACCGGCAGCTCCTGGACAACCGTAGCGACCATAGGCATTGCACTGCTGGGCATAGGTAAAGCAATGGGGCTCCCCGAAGGTATGGTGGCCGGCGCGATTATCTCTGGCAGTTACTTCGGCGACAAAATGTCTCCGATGTCCGACACCACCAACCTGGCGCCAGCCATGGCAGGCACAGATCTGTTTACCCATATCCGGTCCATGACGCGAACCACCATTCCGACGATTTCCGTCACACTGCTCATCTTTCTGATCATTGGACTTACACGCGACTTCAGCACGGCTTCCATTCCGGTAAAAAACCTTCAATCCGCCATTACTCACAAGTTTACGATCACTCCGTGGCTTTTTCTTGTGCCCGCAGCAGTTCTGATCATGATCGTAAAAAAAACGCCTGCCATTCCGGCCCTGCTGGCCGGAGCAATAATGGGAGGCATCTTTGCGGCTATTTTTCAACCGGACATCGTGCTGGAAGCAGCCGGAGAAACCAACAGCGACTCTCCAAATTCCCAAACCTTATACAAAGGCATAATGACCGCCCTTTATACTGACGTAAGCATTGCCACGCCCAACAAGCAGGTAAACGAGCTTTTGTCAACATCGGGCATGGCAGGCATGCTCAATACTATTTGGCTTATTATGAGTGCTATGGTTTTCGGAGGAATCATGGAAGCCTCGGGAATGCTCCAGCGCATCACCCAGTCCATCATCGGAGCAGTGCATTCAACTGGCTCCTTAATTGCTTCCACTGTGGTAACATGCGGTTTTTTCAACATAACTGCATCAGACCAATATTTGGCAATTGTCGTTCCGGGCCGTATGTTTGCAGATACTTACCGCAAACGAGGCATCCGGCCCGAGATTTTGAGCCGTTCCCTTGAAGACGCCGGTACAGTGACATCGGTACTGGTACCCTGGAACACCTGCGGCGCGTATCAGTCGGGGGTTCTGGGAGTTGCAACAGGTTCCTATTTGCCGTACTGTTTTTTTAATATTCTCAGTCCGGTTGTTAATATCCTTTGGGGATACCTGTTTGTCAAAGCAGACCTTTTGCCGAAAGAAAGTGAAAAAGAAATGGCACAGGTGAAAATTTAATTCATGTTTCCAGAAAAAATTACAAAAGAAGAACTAATACAGCTTCCTCTGAAAAGATATGAGGGTGAGATAGAAGTAATCACCCAACCAGTGCGCGCCGATGAGTGTGCGCGGGAAATCCTGCTCAATTCCGAAATTGTGGGCTTCGATACAGAAACCCGGCCGGCCTTCCGCAAAGGACAAAACTTCTCTGTCTCTTTGCTGCAAATTGCCACAGAGCAAAAGGTCCATCTTTTTCGTCTGCAGCAAACAGGCCTCCCGCCCAACCTGCTGCAGCTGCTCAGTGACGCAAATGTAATAAAAGTAGGCGTAGCGCTCCGCGACGACATCAAAGAGCTCCAGCAAGTCAACAATTTTCAGCCGGAAGGTTTCCTGGATCTGGGCACAAGAATGAAAGAACTGAATGTACAGCAAACAGGACTCCGCAACTTAACGGCTATTTTTCTCGGATTCCGAATTTCAAAAAGCCAGCAAACTTCCAACTGGGAGAAAGCTCAGCTAACTGAGGCTCAGGTGCGATATGCAGCCACTGATGCCTGGGTATGTTTGAAAATGCATGAGTTTCTTCAGGAAAAAAACGTCCTTTAGCACCCATGAAAAACCTTATTTTTGTATGTCAAAGTTTTTATCCCATTTTTTGATTTTTTTATTGTTTTCCCCCCCGCTTTTTGGCCAAAAACTAGACGAAGAGCGAAAGCTGGTACAGGGAGCACTGCAATCTGTTTATAATGCGGAAATAAACCATGCGCTTGGTTTTATCCAAAAGCTGGAAAAAAGAATTCCGGAACATCCGTCAGTGCCTCTGCTTAAGGCTCTCTGCCTGAAATGGAAATACGAATCAAAGTTTCGGAAAAACAGTGAACTGGACAAAACAATCAAATATCTGGAGCAATGCACGGATGCTTCTGAAAAGCAACTGGAAAAAAATCCCATCGAGCCTGAAATGAATTTTCTGGCCTTATCAGGTTTTGGGTTTATGGCTGAGCAATATTACAGGTCGGGAAGCAAATACAAAGCAATAGGAAAGGCCAAATCCGCTTATCAGTATATAAAAAAAGGATTTTCCAAATGCGAGGCCTACCCTGAGTTTTATTACACCACGGCCCTGTACAATTATTACCGCGTGGTTTTTCCCGAACGGCATATACTTTACCGCCCGTTTATGTGGTTCTTTCCGGAAGGAGACCGCGAAAAAGGCTTAGCCCAGTTGCATACAGCATCCCAGAAGAGCCTGCTTAGCAGAACTGAAGCCTACTACTATATGGTGCACATCCTGATGCGGTACGAATGCCAAGCCGAAAAATCGTTTCCGTATGCCCGCTTTCTGTACGAAAGATATCCCGACAACTCGATGTTTGCAACCAGTTTTGCCGAAAACGCCGTCATGACCGGCAACTGGAAAAGCGCTAGGGAAGTTTCCATGAAATTCGCTCTTTCGAATGACCCCGAAATAAAAATGCTGGCAGAATGGCTGAACGGCGAAATAACCGAAAGAAAAGAAAACAACTACGAAAAAGCGCTTCTTCATTATTCGCATGCCGAACGCCTGAATCCGGACCGGCACAAAATGCTCAACTATTACCTGAGCCTGGTGAATCTGGGAAAGGCCCGTTGCCTGCTAGCCACCGGAAGACTGGAAAGTGCCCGAAAATGTCTGGAACAGGTAAAAAAAGGGAAAAAATACTTCCGAACAGAAAACGAAATCAAAAAACTGGAAGAAGCCCTTCAGCAGCTACGGAGAGGCTGATGTAATCACTCCTCCAAGAAATTTATACTGCTTGTTTTCCGTGCCGTTAAAAACAACGCTGCACAACGTTTCGGACTCTTCAGGCAACGCATCGTCCACCAAAAGCTTAAAACTGTACATGACGTTTTCCCGGGTGGCATGCACGGAAATCTCGCAGTATTTCCCCACAACTTCGTAATGGTCGATGTAAGCGACTTTAAACACTTTTTCAGGCTCTTTGTCTATCTGCAACAGAATGCGTCCCTGCAGACTGTCTATCTGCAGCACAACTTTCTGCTGCCGGTCTTTCTGCCCAAACAAACCATACTCCTTTACTGATGTGTATTCGACACGAACGGTTTTCTGAGCTTGGCTTTTGGCACAAAAAAAAAGAAAAAGTATTCCGAGAATTAAACCGCGCATAAAAATTACTTTACCTCATTGTGGTTCCCACTGGTTATGCTAATCGGCGCACCCTTCACGTCCGAACCGCTTTCAAAGCGTCTGCCATGCTATTTAAAAAATTCGCCCGCGTTTTTCGCCACTCGATAAAATTACAAAAGAGTTCCGAAACAGAAACGATGCCTGCATAAAAAATTACCCATTGGCTGACGCCGGCATTTCAAAATTATCCATCATCCCTTTGACTCGTTCAGTTCCCAAAACAGAAAATCTCAACTATACAAAACTGTAAAAAAATAAGCTGAATAAGCCAAAATTGTAACAAACGGTTCAAATTCTGGAAAAACTACGCAATTAGAAAAATTGAATTTCAATTATGGGATAACTCATGAAAATATAGTACACACATTATCTTTCCAGTCAATTTGCCATCCTGACATCAAAGTCCTATCTTCATAAAATGATCTTTTTATTTATATTTTTATGAAACCAACCCTATTAGTACTAGCCGCAGGCATGGGAAGCCGCTACGGGGGCCTAAAGCAAATTGATTCTTTCGGGCCATCGGGAGAAACTCTGCTGGACTATGCCGTATTTGACGCTATCAAAACCGGTTTTGGAAAACTGGTTTTTGTCATCCGCCGCTCGTTCGAACAGGAATTCAAAAGCAAAATCGCCTCAAAATTTGAGGATAAAATTCCGGTTGAGTATGTGTTCCAGGAGCTGGAAGAACTGCCGGAGGAATATAAAGTTCCGCCCGGACGAGAGAA
>JAKSBZ010000345.1 GCA_022360875.1 Cytophagales bacterium
AAACTCCGGAAGCAGCATTCCAGTACGTGATATTGCGGCGGGAATCAATAAAATACACACCGCGATCAGTCGCAAAAATCTTCCATATTTTTCCTCTGATGAACTCGGGCCTTGGATTTTCATAAAAAAAAGAACGGAAATTCCTTGTGGTCAAATCGAATATGTACGCTTCCTCACCCGCCAGCAGCCAAATTAGATTGCTGTTTTTCTGAAAACTCATTCTTCGGATAGCAGCTTTAGGCTTAACACCTTCTATCCTGCCCTCCAGCTTCCATATTCTGTGTCCATCATAGCTTCGCAGTCCCTTGTCTGTCAGCAGTATTATAAAACCGTTAGTGTCCTCCACCATATCCTTTACGACTTCACCCTTGAGCACCGACCGAAGCGATTGCTTAAAACGGTATCCTGAAAACGCCGGCAGAAAACCGAACTGAAAAATCATGAATAGTATTCCCGTTAAAGAAAAAAATGCCCTGGTCATAAGTGTAAAAATCAAGCCTTGGTTAGTTCTTTTGCTCTTGCCGAGCAACAACATCTACGTTCTAGATGAATAAAGCGCGTATTAATTCTATTGCAAGAATAAAATAGCAATATTTTGCAAGCTTAATACCAAGCACAGGGAATTCATATGGAGAACACTTCTTTAATGCAATTATTAATATTATAAATTCAATATAGGCAAGCTCATAAATAAAATATTTTATATTTATAAATATTCTAAATTCATATTAAATATGAGTCTACATTTTTTAAATTTTCCAATTCCACTGCTCAGACTTTTTCAATTAAAAAAGCCCAACATAAATGCTGGACTTTTAAAAATATTACTGACTACAAATATAAAATCTTTTTTTATTTCCATAGGAAATACCATTTCGACTCATCCATCAACAGCAATCTAATCGACTCTCGCTCAGCTTCCGGGAATTTGGAAGCCACCCGATCGGCTAAAAAGGCATTGTCTCCTCTGCGCTTGGCCACACGCATCAGGTCGAACCAGCGCCCGCCTTCGAAAGCCAGCTCCAAAGCCCTTTCGTCGATAATCGCATTCTCAATCTGAATCATTGAATCCTGAGCATCAGGGACTTTCCCCTCTTCCAAATAAGAAAAATCCAACTCAACATCCTTCAGTCCCGCACGCCTTCGAACGCCAATGTTTCCTTTGAACTCAGGATCCTCGGACTCATAGCCGCCGTTCAGAAGTTTCAGTGCCGTTTCGTGTTCTCCCAGACGGTTCAATGCCTCAGCCCACTTCAGGTGCATACCCGCGCCCCTTTCGTATTGTATTTCGTACCTGCCGAAATCTTCCTCAGGATCATAATACTTAAAAATCTTCGGTTCCCCGTCTGTGGAAAAAGACACACCTTCACCCCGGAAACGATCGCCTGTTCCGTCTCCAGCGCGATGCTTCTGCAAGCTCCAGGCCTGCAGCACCGAATCGGCAGGAGCAAGCCAGTAATCCTTAATCGTCATTTCATACAGGTTATGCGTGAACGGGTACAAATTCATCTCCATAACGGCCTCACCGCCCCACAATACTGCTTTCCAGTCTGCCAATTTATGATCCTCATTTACTTTTGTATTGTCACCAAACTGCAGAAATTTAAAATACACATCGGCAGCCTGCTGATAATCTCCCTTCCAAAGCAACAAATCCGCATACAGCTGTTCTTCAACAACAAATTCTTTTGTAGGAAGACCTGAGAAGGTGGCCGCATAGTCTTTCGTGCGTTCTTTTGCCATTGACGCTTCAAGCGTTTCAATCAGCTTCTCAACCATCTGCTCCTGAGGAAGCAGCGGTTCATTCCCGGTAAAACCCTCTACTGCTGTTTCGGTATAAACCACTGAATTGTACAACCGCGCCAAGGTAAAATACGTCCATGTACGCACCAGTATCATTTCATGCGCGATGCCCGCCAATTCCTCCGGACGGATATCCTTATCGTTTTCTTTTACCTTGTCCAGGTTTTCCAAAACTTTATTACAAGAAAAGATCACGTCGTAATAATCCTGCTTGGCAACCAAGGGATTGTCTTTTGACACTGAATGCTTATTCATCTCCTGCAGGTACCGGGGAGCATTTACTGTTGTGCGCATCAAGTCCCCCTTTAGCTCTGTTACCAACAAATATTTTCCTGTCAGCTTAATCAGCTGAGTATAAACCCCAGCTACGGCTGCATTCACTTCTTCCTGATGCTTGAAAAAATCTTTTTCTTCAACATAGCTTTTAGGATCAGTGTCCAGCATGTCTTCGCATGACGACACTGATATCCCTAGAAAAAGGATAAACACCAGAACTATTCCGCTGTATTTTTTCATACTAACCATATCTAAAAAATTACAATCCTAACTGAACCCCAATAATAAACGAGCGTCCGGAAGGCATTTTCGAAAGCCCTGCGCCCGCGCCGCCGAATGCAGCCTCAGACGGCTGATATCCCAGATAGTCTTTCCGGGTCATGACATTATCCACTGTAAAGTAAAGCTTCATGTTCTGGTAAAACTTCAGCTTCGGCACGGAGTAGGTCAGGCTCACCGTTTTAAGCCTAATATACGAACCGTCTTCAATCCAGCGTGTGGAAAAGCGCGAATTCCCCATCGGATCAGACATTGTTGCCGAAGGCATACTAGTCTGGTCGCCTTCCGCTCTCCACCTTCTAAGAACCGCTTTACTTTGATTGTACATTCCATACATGCTCTCCGAAATCACTCTGCTGTAATTATACACATCGCAGCCTGTGGCAAAATCGCAATACGCCGAAAGTTCAAAGCGCTTGTAATTGAATTTGGCAAAAGCGCCTCCGACATACTCCGGCATCGTGTTTCCTATTGCCTGCATGTCATTCGCATTAATGATTTTATTATTGTCAACATCGTCAAAAATCATATCTCCGGCACTGAAAGGATTTCCGTCTTCATCCTTCAAGCCCGCGCTTTCAGCCTGCTCCGTTGTGCTGAAAACTCCCAGAGCACGATAGCCGTAGTACTGGTTCATTGCAGCTCCTACCTGCAACACCACTTGGCCGTCTCCCGGAATTTCCTCCACCAATTTCCCTGAATGCTGCAGGGCCAGAGGATTCGAACTGGCACTCAGCTTGGTGAATTGGTTCTCATTTTTTGAAATATTGAATCCCAAATCAAACTTCAGCTCCTTGTCTAGCAAACGAACATCTGCCGCCAGTTCCCACCCTTTGTTTTCAATCTCTCCTCCGTTGTCATAGTACATCCCTGAAAGAGGCTCTCTCAGCTCATAGCCAACAATCACATTTGTGGTTTTGCGGAAATAATATACAGCAGAAATATTGATGCGTCTGTTCCAAAGCCCGGCGTCCACTCCAAAGTCAAGATTGGTCGTCTGCTCTCTTTCAAGCTCTTTGTTCACCAAGCCGTTATGGATAACCCCGGAAAGAATTCCCTGCACCGGACGAAAAGCACTTCGGCCCAGCAAAGCATTGAAACGGTCATTGCCCGCCAGGCTGAAATTAGTCCGCAGGGAAAGCAAAGAGAAAAGCTGCGAATCCTTCAGGAAGGACTCCGAAGCAAGCCTCCATTCAAAACCTGCCGAAGGAAACAAGGCGTAAGAAGATGCCTCCTCTCCCACTCTGGAAGAACCGTCATAAGCAAGGCCCAATGTAGCTAAATACCGATTGTCAAACGAGTAATTGGCAACCCCGTAGGCTGTCAGTTCCACATTGTCGCTTACGCCCCCAAGCACTCTGCGCAATGACCTTGCACTTCCCTGTCCCACTGACTTAAAATCATCTGACGGCGAACCGAAGTCGTAAGCATTGTCCAGTTCAATTTCGACAGTACGATAGCGCAGCCCAGCCCTTGCATCCAGCTGATGCTTGCCCCAGCGGTGCAGCTTTGTGGCGTACAGATCACCGAAATAGCTCAGCGACCGCTCCACGCCTTGTCTCATGCCGTTGTAGTTGATTCGTTTTCCTGTTTCGGAATATTCGTATCTGTTAATCACTCCATCCTGCGGAATAAAAATCCGTTCGCGCGACTTATTAAAGTCCAGTCCGAAAAGAAGATTAACCTTGAACGCCTTGCCGAAATCGTAAGTGAACTTTGAGGAGGCCAGCGCCCGGTAGGAACGTATATCCGCCGAACTGTTTTCTATCAAGACCGTTGGCGTGCTCACTCCAAAATACAACGACGAATAATAAGGCAAATCTCTGCCTTCATCGTCTTTGGCATGAGCCGACAGCAAGGGCGACTTTTTATAAGCCGCCAGCAGGGGATTGGTAGCCGAGCGAAGCCCCTGGTGCATCAAAGCATTGTCCTTAAGCACAATAGACATGTTCGGCTCGAACTTAAAACTTCTGGTGATATTAATATCACCTTTCATATTGATGTTGTAGCGCGTAAAATCCGTATTCTTATACAAGCCCTCACGGTTTGTATAGCCCAGTGAAAATGCATATTTCGCAATTTCATCGCCTCCGGAAACGCTTATATTGTATTCCTGAAGCTTAGCGTCTGAAAACACCTCGTCCTGCCAGTCGGTCTCATTGTTGAACTGATGATAAAGCGGCGCATTCGGGTCGTCAAGCAAAAACGGATACGTTTTTTCTATGTCTTTATGCGAAGAAAAACCTGATGACGCCAGATCCGAAGCCAATCCTCTGAACTGTGCGCCGTTGAGCAAGGAAATCTTTTCCGGAGCCGTCACAATACCGCCCGAGGCTCTAAAATTGATCTCCGTCTGCACTTTGTCAGCTTTCGTTGTTTCAATCATCAACACGCCGTTTACCGCTCTCGAACCCCAGACAGCAACAGCATCCCTTACAAAGGTTATGCTCTGCACCTCGTTAGGATTTATATTGGCCAACGGATTGTTATAAAACCCGTCCACCATAGAATATCCCAAAGAATACGTCTCATAAGGAATACCGTCGACGACAACCAGCGGCGTCTGATTTGCACGAAAACTGTTCACACCTCTCCAGTAAAACGAAGCTCCCTCTCCGGGCATTCCGGAACGTTCTTTCACCCACAAACCAGGAACCTTGCCGATTAGCGTCTGTTCAATTGACGGCTTGCATTCTTTTCCAAGACCTTCCTGCCCTATTCCGGAAGCCTGCTTGGTGCTGCCGATGCTGTTAAGCAATCCGCGGAGGTCTTGCTTCAGGCGGACGCTCTCTTCGGTTTGGGCCGAGGCCAAACCTGAGAAACAAAAAGCCCACAGCATCACTGTATATAGTTTAATGTTTGATCTCATCATGATTAAAAAAAATTAATCCAAAATTACCTCTTAGGAGTCAGTTTAAAACTCTTGTGATTAATCAGTATCAGCGGGTTTTCAGGCCCTTTCTTTACAAAAGTAATCCGCATTGAATTCACCGGCGCATTTACCGCAACCTCCTTGGTGAATTTTTCCCACTGCTTAGATACTCCTTCATACATAAACTCTGCGTCGCCAAGCGAAATTTTCACTTTTGCGCTTTTCTTAACATCATGTCCGAAAGTCTCAAATACATATGTTCCGCCCGGCAAAAGCGCATCAGACAATGCAACATCAATATACTGAGCATCCCCAACAGCCGGAGCCGTCACTTTTAGAGCTTTAATCCCCTTGCCTTTGATATCATTCACAGAAAATTCCATTCCCTCTGTTCCCGTCACATTTCCTTGCTCGTACCACAAGCCCAGCTGAGGTATATCAACTCCCGGAGCCATTATATCAAAACACTTCATCACCACATGACTGGCTTTGAAAGCAACGCCGTTGCTGAACACCACTTTCTCAGCCGAATTCTTCAGTGATTCGCTGAAAAACAAGCGGCCGCTTATTCCTTCAATTTCCTCGGGCATTTCCGAAGGCGAAGCATAAGAGAAATCTTTCAACAGCCAATTTTTCATTAATTCCTGCTCAAATTTTTCCTTCTTAGCCGCCAACTCCTCATCAGAAAGCCCGTGGTCTTCCCCCAAATAAAAATCCAGCGTAGCTGCAAAGCTTGCCCCGACAAAAGCATCCGTCGGCAACAAAGCGGCAAACCGATCATCTTCCGAAACCAGATCTCCAAGCTCTTCGTAAAAATGATTTTTGTCCACCCAAACGGTGTCATAAACCGTTTTTCCCTGTTCATTCACTTTCAGCACTTTACTGTTCTCCAAATCTGCTTCTCTGTACTGCTCTTTCTCCAAAAGCGCAAGCATTTTTGCAAACTCAGGCGCATTAGCATCAAAGTATTCCCTGATGTTCTTTCTTGGCATCGCCAAACGAGCCACTTCATGCACCACGCCGTCAAGCAGCGCGCGGTCGTAAGCCTTTACTTTTTCGTCCTGAAACAAAAAACCGCCGCCTTCTTTTTTAATTTCCAGAAGCTTTCCGTTCAGCGTACGCAGCGTATCGCGCTGCAGTTTGCTCAGATAAACTGCCCCGTAGTTCAGGTGATTCTGAGCAATTGCTTTCTGCTCTTCCTTCGAGTAGGCGGACAAATCCGTCATTGCCTCGTTCTTCACTGCCCAGACAGTAAACGACTGACCTTTCCGAAGCTCGCCGGTTATTCCCGTGCTTTCCAACAAGGACAGGAATTTGGAATATTCCCCTTTCGAAGCGAGCCAGTCGACCGTTTTCATATCCCGCATCTGCGGGTAATCCTCATAGTGATCGTCCCACGCTTCGTTCTGGCAGGAGAGCAAACCGAAACACAAGACGACCAGCAATGATCTGTATCTATTTTTCAACAAAAAATCTTTCATACTTAAATTTCCTTAACAGTTACTCCTCAATCGGGACAAAACGAATGTTGATAAGCGGGAAACCGCCCGTACGCACCGACTTGAACATCACTTCGTGCGTTGAGTTTGTCTTGAAATTCACAGCTCCCAGCTCATAATCCATCGGCTTTGGAATTAACAGAACTCCTCCCAGCTTCTTCCCGTCAATATATGGCTGCGCCGCTGCTCGCTTTTCTAGGTTTCCTCCATGAATTTTCGCAATTATCTTATACTTTCCTTTTACCAGCTTCGGAATTAAGAATTTTGCCCAAAACGGATGCCCCTTCATTCCAACATTAAATTTTACCCCCTGTCTAAATCGAATGAATCCTAGAGTTGTCCACCATTTGCAAGTCGGCATCTGCACTTTGATATCCACATTCTGACCGGCCGCTACTTCTGGCAATGATGCAATATATGGATCCATCAGCGGCGTCCAAAGATACTCCTTCGGCTTTGGAGAAAAAACCGGCATGTGTTTCTCCACCTCATGCACAACGCCGTTTCTTGCAACCACATTCGAATGTGCCAGCACAAAAGTATTATAGGTCTCTGTTTCATCCTTCACTTCTTCATTCAATTTGAATGCTTGCCCGTCAACGGATACTGACATCAAATCATCACTGAAATTCTCATAATTCTGCGTAATGAAATTGTTTGTGTAATACAGCCCCTTAATGCAATGATAGGCCATGTATTTATTAAGACCGTTTTTTGAATCGGTAAGCTTATTATCTTTGGCATATTTTGCTTTCAAATCCTCAAAGCTGTTGATTCCCTGCTTAGCCAGCAGCTCGTCAGGTTCAGCCAGAATGGTAAACTTCACGCGAATTGCTCCTCCGGAAACCTCATTGGGCACATATATAGTAGAAAGCGTATCTGAAAAACCTGTTTTCTCCAGCGCTTCCGCAAATATTTTGTACCGACTGTCATCCCTCAAGTGTTCATACACCGATTTTGGATTGGGTAGAAGCAAATGATCCACCTCATGAATGACCCCGTTGGCCACCTCAATATCCCGAATAACAATTTTTGCAATTTTATTAACCGTCACGTCATCCAGCCCCCCTTGAGCGCCAATCTCGGTGGTGATACGATTTCCGTAAGCCGTTGTGTCTTTCAATACCCCGTAAGGAAATTTAAAGGAAGTAACCACCTGATCCCCTATCACATGATTCCAGGCCAGTTTTTTCACCTCATTCTCGCTCAAATCGCTCAACGAACTGATTCCCGCCTCAGCATAATAGTTTTTAAATGCTTCATTGTTGGGCGCAAAACATGTGTAAGTCCCAAAAGCATCTAAAGTCGGTTTCATACCCGACAGTTCCAGCAGTTTATAAAACTCGTCATACTGTGGTTTCTGTGACACATAAGAAGAAATCAGCAATTCGCTGTCCGTATAAAACGGTTCGCGCTCTTCGTCGTTGCACGATACCAGAACCAATGCGGCAAACGCAAAAAGTCCCCGCAATATCTGTCGTTTATAGTTCAATATCAAATCCATGCCTGTGCTATTGTCTGTTTCCATAATATGGGTTCTGCTCCAAGCTAGGATTGTTTCTGATTTCGCTTTCCTTGATCGGCAAATAGAACCCGAGCGTGTTTGCCAAACGGTTGCGCATTAGCTGCTGTTCGCTGGCTTTTAATCCCTGTACCAAAATATTGATTACCAGGTCTTTCTTTTCAAAATCGTTTCTCTTGGCCAGGCGCAGCAAGTCAAACCACCGCTTGCCTTCAAAGGCCAGCTCAAAAGTACGTTCATCCATGTATCGACTGTAAAATTCGTCTTTGTTGTTGTCCAAAACCGGGAATGGAACAGCCCCAGCCCTTGTTCTTACTCTGTTCAATGCCCTCCAGGCTTCCGCTAGCTTGTTCGATTCAGCCAACGCCTCGGCTTTCAATAACAAAATATCCGCATAACGGTATATGATATAATTTGGATCCGGAATAACGATGATTGCAGGCCCGTTAGATGACTTCTTTATTTCACCAGCAAAATATTTTAATGGCGTTAATATTTCATCATCTTTTATGAATGTACCATAATCCCCTCTTACATCTGCCTCCTCTATTTCGTTTGTCAAAAGCATATACTGCTCGGAAAACCGGAAAATTGCGCTTTGCCCAATGTCTCTGCTCAAAGAACCCGCCTGATCCATTTCAGCATCAAACTGGATTTCGAATATGCTTTCATTGGTATTGCCCGGATAAAAGTTAGTTCTCCACTCCTCTTTGGCAATCAGTCCATAGGCACCCGATTCTTCCAGTCGCTGAATGGCCTGAAGACAGTCGTCATACCGGTCTTCCCAAAGATATACATCAGCCAGCAGCGCACGCACGGCTCCCTTTGTCGCCCGCCCTTTGCTGAATTCCACTTCTTCAAAACCGTCACGGCAATAACGCTCAGCAAATTTTAAATCCTCATAAATCAGCTTCATCACTTCAGAGGTCGGGCTCTGCGGCACAAAAAAATCCGAATCATCGCTTATATACGGATCCGTAACCAAAGGGACCTTATGAAAAGTCCTTACTAGATAAAAATACATGAGCGCGCGCACAAACTTGGCTTCCGCAAGATATGTATTTGCTTCCAGCTCGCTGAACGAGGCGTCGTTAGCTAGAACCTGCGGCATATGAGCAATCAGATTGTTGACATTTTTAATTGTGCGGTACAACCCGCCCCAATAAAACGCCAGATTCGCCGGATTATAGTCCTTCTGCTCAATAATTTTCGTCATTGCTTTTCTCCACTTCCCCTCATCATTATCAGCTGTCGAAACTCCAGGGTCCACAAAACCTCCTCTCATTTCGCCCCAGGCATAATAATATCGGACATTGGCTCTCATTGAGGTATAAACCCCTGCCAAAGCCGCGCTTGCCTGATTCTGATTCTGCCAGAATTCCTCTTCCGTCAGATCATTCTCTGGCTTCAAGTCCAGCCAATCGCTGCAGCCCGACAACATGCTGATAGATGCGAGCAAACAGACACAACAAATAAATGTTTTATAAGATCTATTCATAATAAATAAAAATCTACATTCAACTTACAAAATCACCCGCAACCCCATAACATAACTCTTTGCAGGCGGCGTTCTTCCATTGTCCACCCCTACAAAGAACGGATCCTTTCCACGAAGTTTCACTTCAGGATCCTGTCCCGTATAATCAGTCCAAGTATATAGGTTTCGGGCCGTAAAAGTCAGCTGCATAGCTTCCAGACCTAATCTGTCTAAGAATTTTCTTCCGAAATTATAATTCATCGACAGCGACTTTAGCCTCACATAGTCGGCATCTTCCACAAAACGATCTGAGCCAAGCGTATTATAACCATTCTCATACAATGCTCTCGGCACGTCGGTCACATCTCCCGGACGTCTCCAGCGTCTGAGCACCGCTTTACTCTGATTGTCTCTCTTGCTCATCTTCTCCATATGCAGCCGGGTCATGTTAACCACCTGCTGGCCAAGCCGGTAATGAAAAGAAAGACGCAGCGTCAGATTCCTATAAGTAACTCTTGGTGTGAATCCTCCGGTCACGTCCGGATTGGAACTCCCAAGGTATACGATATCCAATTCATTGATAATCCCGTCATGATTGACATCCTCATAAATCGCATCTCCTCCCTTAAAAGGAGTCAGACGGCTGTCGCCGAGCCTCATATACACGTACTCGTCGTCTCTGCCCAGCTTCTTGATCGGTTTGCCACTGGCGTCTTTAGCTACTGCATCCTCATCAGTGGAGTAAACCCCCAAATACCGGTATCCGTAAAACGAGCCAATCGGGTCGCCGATTTCCACACGGCGCATATACTCGCCGCTGTTAAATGGATTCCCCGCCACAAAGCTGAAATTCGAAGGCATTTCTTCCACTGTATTCTGGTTGCGCGCAATATTAAAGTCAAAACTCACCTTCAGGTCCTTTTTGTCAACAAGCATAGCGAACAACTCCATTTCCAATCCCTTGTTGCTCATTGTCCCGTAATTCTGCATCAGATTCGAAAATCCTGTCGAACTCGGTATTCCTACCTTTGGAAATATCTGCTTCGCTGTCTCCTTGGAATAATAATCAACCTTAAAGTTCAACCGGTCATCAAACAGCGACATATCCATTCCCAAATCAAGCTCCGTCGTCGTTGCCCACTGCAAGTTCACCAGCCGAATGTTGTGCTGTGACACATCGCCCCAATTTAGATAACCTTTTCCAGCTCTATAAAGCGCTTCGTCAGAATAACTCGCTCCAGGTGCTCCACCGGTCTGCCCCCAGCTTCCCCGGAATTTCCAGTCAGTCAAAAACTCCCAGCCGGATAAAAACGGCTCATTGCTAACTCTCCAAGCCAGGCCTCCAGCCGGAAAATGTCCCCACCGATTATTATCTCCGAACTTCGAACTAGCCTCTGAACGCAGCGAAAAGTTGACCATGTACCTTTCCTTAAAATCATAATACAATTGATGCACAATCCCCAAATCGCGCGAGGCGTTCATTCTTGAACTGATTCCCTTCAACCGGTACGAGCCGCTAACATCATCCATACCGAAATACGGAATGTTTGTAGCTCCGGAACCATACGATCTTTTAAGGTAGTCATTTGTCTGAAAATCCAGCAAATAAGAAAACTTATGTCCTGAAAAACGTTCGGGAGTCGCCAGCAAGCGGTTGCTGGTACGAATCACATAATCATCGGCATCCTGTTCTCCTACCACATTGTTGGCTCTGTCCGTCCACGTAGAATTCACTAGCTTCGAAGGCAGAAAAGAATGAAATTTTGAAGACGCAATGTCAAAAGCCACCAACCCGCGGTACTGCAGCCATTCTGCAGGCTGATATCTCAGCTGCATGTTGGAAGTAATCCGATCCATCTGACGCCGAGAAGATCCCAATTCCGCCAAAGCAACCGGATTATACTGCTCATACTTAACCGTATTATTATCATAGTTGTAACTGATCGAATTCCCCTGATAATTCCTCCGAGGCGTGAAGAAAATATCAGTAGGATTGCCCTCTTCGTCCCTTTCATAAATACTCATGTTCGGCATGGCCGCAAAAGCCCGGCTGCGGATATTTACCAGATTATTATCCACATTGTCCCGCAGATATTTCAGCTGCGCATGAAAACGCAATTTGGTCGAAAGATCATAATCCAGCTTAACCAAAGAAGAATATTTCTTGTTGCCTGTACCAATGGTCGTTCCCTGACGGTTCTGATAATCGAAACTTACATAATATTTAGCCTTATCACCTCCGCCCTGAACACTGAAGCTATGGTTTTGATTGAACCCGGTTTGAGTCACCGCATCCACCCAGTCGGTATTCTGGTTGTATTCATGATAATACTCCCAGTCTTTTCTATAGGCCAGTTCATCAAAATTAGTATCCATCACTTCCCCGTCCAGATTAAACCGCGCGTCTTTCATAAGCAGCACGTAATCGGGACCGTTGAGCATAGGAATGCTCCTGGGCTGCTGGTCCAGTGTCAGCTTTACGTTGTAGGAAAACTTCGGTTTTGATTTCACCCCGGACTTGGTCCGGATCATTACCACTCCATTGGCGGCTTTAGCCCCCCAGCGTGCAGCGGAAGCCGCATCCTTGGCAATGGATATTTCCTCAATATCATTTGGCGCAATATCAATCAGCGAACCGTACTGCGTTACATCCGAAGTTTTAAAGTCGAAGTTCTCTGCACCGATTGGTTCATAAGGGATATCGTCAATGACAATAAGCGGCTGCGAATTGCCCATAATGGATGATGCTCCCCGGATACGAATCGACACGCCCGCGCCCGGATCCCCCGAATCCGCCACAATATCCACGTTGCTTATCCGCCCCTGCAAAGCATCCGTTGCCGACATCGCCTGTACATCCTGCAATTTCGACATGCTGATCTGACTCACTGCCGTCGCCTTGTTCTTCATTTTCATAAAGCCGTTGTCATCCATCTTGTCGGCGACTATCTCCACTTCGTCAAGCGTCTGCGTGTCAGCCTGCAAGGCCAGATCAATCTTCATCCGATCGCCGATTACCTGAACAACCGTATTGTAGCCTATATAGGAAAACTGAATTTTATTCCCCGGACTAGTAACCTTAAGGCTGTAATTTCCCTCATAATCCGTCTGAGTTCCGTTAATAAAACGGCCATTGGCACCCACTTCCACAACGGTTACTCCTATCAGCGGAGAACCGTCCTCTTTGTCTGTCACAGTACCCTTAACCAACCGGTAGCTTTGAGCCTGAGATGCGCCCGTGGCTGCGAGACAAAGAATTGCTATGAATAAAAATAAATTTTTCACAAAACAACAAATTAAAGGTTGGATTCACTTACTTTCTCTGACCACAGCATACCGCCGACTTTCTGGATAACGCCGTCTGTCGCAAAAATATCTCCTGTCGCATTATAAGTCTTTCCTAATCGATCCGTGATCTTCAGACTTCCAGCTCCGGTTAAAATTGAAACTTTTTCGTAAACCGTTTCATACTCATCACTAAGCTCTTGGTTAATCCGCTGGGTTGTATAGGATTTTTCAGTCTGCTTCAAATCCGGGCTTACCGAATACACGTTGCCGTCCACAAAGTGATACTTCAACAGCTGTATCAGCTTCCTAGAGGCTGTCCATTCTTCTTCTGTCAATGCAGGAAGATCTTCCTTTACGTTGTCAGACACTTCAGGCACTCCCTCAAGCGGCAATTTATCTTTCACAGTCTGCACCGCCTTGTTATTTGGAGCGAAAACTGTCACATTATCAGCAAATTGAGATGTAAATAATTTGGTGTTACTGTTATAGCCTACCAAACGAACCCTGCGCAACAGCGTATAAAACTCGCTGTATTCTTCCATACCAGACAACTGCTCCATCCAGGTCTTAGTGGATTTCTTCAATAGCCCGTCCAGTTCGTAAAGCGTCCCGTTGCCCCCGGTTTCTTTTGTAACAACATTTACTCTTGCCCCCTGCTCCTCGTTGCCGCCCAAGCTTACCTTGTCACCATTCATGCGTATATATTCAGGACCAATGCTTTGCACAATTCGGTTGTCTGTTTTGTCCTTCATGTCGACAAAAGAGATGTACTGCTGAGCAAGCTCCACAACCTTTGATGAAGGTATCTCTTTATAGTCCCCGGTTTCCTGGTCCTTCTGCTGCATTACCAGTTGTTTATCCTCATTGGTGATAAACCGATATCCCGCGGCTGTCATCACTTCATCAGACACGGCAAAAACTGAAAAATCGGCATCTGCACTGGACAGCGTCGTCAGATTCCCGGTCATGTCCATAAATGTTGAAAACATTGAATACTTTTCGTCAAACAGCAGATTGCCAGCAACCGAAGTATAGATGTTCGGAGCCAGCACCTTCTTCAATCCATATATAAATCCGTTCGAGCCAATACGGGCAATCTCCACATCATTATCGACATCCAGAGAGACTTCTTCGCCAAAACCATTAAAAAAACCGTTTTTTCTGATCACTGAAGGCAGAGAGATACCGCTGTTCAGGATATGGCCTTTCAGCAGATAAGATATCACCTTGTCAGGCACATCTTCCAGCTTACGGCCATCCTTGAGCATGGTCTCGTTCAAATAACTCTGCAGCGCATCATTGTTCGGAATAAACGCCGAGTGGTTTTTAAAACCCGCCTCGCCCAGCTGATTATTGAACCCGGTGCTCCAGCTGTCCGTAGGGACTTCCGTAGCGATATTGGCCAGCGATCCGTAGCCTTTCAGGGACACCGGCGTTTCTTTTTCCAATCCATTGATCTGCAAAAAAAGATCAAGAGTTGTTATATTGTATTCAATAAACCGGTCATAAAGCGATTTGAAGAGACTGTAATCCTTATTGGAAGCCAGGAACTCCTCAATAGAAGGCTGAGGCTCAACCACGTCGTCAATAATATACAAAAAGCCGTTGTTGATTGGAATTTCCTGCTCCAGCACGCTGGCGTTACCGTAATGAAAACCCGACCACTTTTTCCCTTTGTTGAAATACTCATAATCTGACTTGTCATAACCAGCAGCTTCCAAAAACTCATCGCCGAAAATCGAAACAACCTTGTTGAAATTCACCACTTTGGTTTCTACTCCCTCAATTTCAGCCGTTTCCACAATAGGCCGCGTTGCCATCGTGCTTTTCTTAAATACCTTAGCCCCCACCTCTTCCCATCCGCCCCACGACGGCGAATTGAAAATCTGAAATCGCGAATAAGGAGCCAGCAGCAAATGGTTCCCTATTAAATTCTTAAGATCTTCCTTCGGAATGTCATCAAGCGAAGAATAACCTTTTCGCTTCAAATAAGCCTTAAACACATTATCCGTTGGCACAAAAGCCGATGTTGTGCTTTGGGTAACAGGCAAATCCAGTCCCGTTTTTCTAAGCCCCTCCACAAAAAAGGTGCAGTCTCCCCTTGCTTCAAGTGTTTCTATTGTCGTCCCCTTAAGCCAGTCCGGCTTCTCATAGTATTCATCAAACTCATCCCTGCAGCTCCACAACGAAGCTGCAAAAAATACAAACACTAAAAACAAGAGCCTGTAAAATCTACTCATACATCGTAAATATTAATAGTGAAAAATTAGCAATGTCACATATTTAATTATATACATTGTATCTATTTTTTATCCTTACAACAAAAGTATAAGAACATTTCACTTTTTCAAATTTACATATCATTCGATTCTGTACATTTACCCCCCTTTCTCAATAGACATTTATCCAAAAAGGGGGGACAAATTATCAGCCCTTACTGCAGAAAACAAACAAACCGTCCGCAACCAGCTCATGACCAAGCAGTAACAAAAGCTATTGCCTGCAAACAAAAATCCCCCATAAAGGGGGATTATTTTTGAAAAAAAATTTCAAAAAAGGTCACAAAAATCAAACTCTTCGCATTATAAGCCTCAATAAATGCATAATTTTATGAATGTTTATTTACGAAATTGTATTAAACAACTTAGTTTTTCTATAAAATCACCAAACCCTTTTGATGCATAAGCAATCAATTTTGTAAACAACTTAATCGAAAAGCGGTTGTCGCAATTCAATTTTTTACTTTTCCTGCAACAAAAAATATTAAAAGAAACTGTAACCTTTCATAGAAAACTGAACGCATTCATTTCGCATAACGCTCTAAACACCCCTCCTTTTTCTTAAACGTTTCCTTATGCCTGCCTTCTTTGGGCTTTTCCGGTTCGCTTCTTCTTGCTCCTTATCCAAAAACTCCCGAATCCGATCTTTGTCCTGACGATGGACAAAAGAAAACAGCGCAGGGTCATGCGTACGTTTCATTTCTCTGTATAGTTTTTTCTGAAGCTTCTTCAAGTCATCTGCAAAAGCTGGATCATCAATCAGGTTATTCAGTGCGTCCGGATCGTTTTTTACAGAATACAGCTCCTCCAGTATCCGATGATTGTGAAACTCAACCCTTTCCCGAATCAATTCATCGTGCTTAGCCGCCTTGCACATTGCCGGAAAAGTCAAACCGCCAGTGCCGCCGTTCACCAGCCGGAAATCACACAGAACCCAGGGGTTGTAAATGTAAATGTAATCCTCAGTCTGAATAGCGCGCATCGGGTAGCGAACGCTTCGGCTGGTTTCGTGAAACTGAGTAAATACAGCCTCGCGGGCTCTCTGTTTCTTGCCTTTCAGCAGCTTCGCAAAAGACCTTCCGTCGCTTTTTTCTGCTGGAACATCTGCTATTTCAAGCAGCGTCGGCATCAGATCCACCCCCGAAACAAAATGCCTTTCATCCTCTGTGTCAGGCTTTATCGTTCCCGGCCATCTCGCTATCAAGGGCGTTCGAGTGCTGAAGTTGTAACAGTTGGTTTTTGCAAAAGGCAGCGCCATTCCGTGATCCGACATGAAAACCACCAAAGTATTCTCTTCGGCTCCGGACTTTTTTAGCGCCTGCAAGATAGCGCCCACGGTATCATCCAACCTCCGAACGGAACTGTAATACTGTGCGAGTTCTTTTCTAACGTCCTTCAGATCAGGCAAAAATCCGGGAACCGCCACTTCTTCCGGTTTAAAAACTCTCGAAGGCTGCGGGATTTTTTTTCCTCTGAACTTCGCCGCCTCGCCCCGGCTTCCGTGAAACGGCCGGTGCGGATCATGCGAATTGATCATGAAGAAAAAAGGCCGCTTGTCTTTTCGGGCCTGTTCAACAATTTCCGAAACTGCCCTTGCATGCGCAGCCGCGTCTCTCCCTCTTAAGAAATCGTCTTTCCACTTCTTTTCCCACATTCTTTCACCGTTGGGAATTGAATGATGCAGTTTCCCGAAACAAGCTGTTAAGTAGCCTGCCTTTCTCAGACTCTCAGGCAAAGTTGTCAACCGCCTGTCAGATAATGTAAATCCCTGTACGCCGTTGTTTTGCGGGTACAGACCCGTCAACAAAGAAGCGCGGCACGGCTGAGAAACCGCCACGCTCACATGGGCTTTCTGGAATCGCATTCCTTCTTTTGCCAGTTTGTCAATGTTCGGCGAAGTTCCCTCGACGGGGCAGCCAAAAGCACCTATTGAGTCCCAGTTGAGATCGTCGGCAGTAATCAGAAGGATGTTGGGCTTTTTGATGTTGTTTTGTGCCTGCAAATTCACTGGCAAACCGCCGCCCAACAATGCTCCGGCTGCCGCAAACCATTTGATATTGTTATACTGCATATTATTTAAAAAATGATTTCCTGAATAAAAAAGAACGGGATGCCGCCGCGCAGTCTGCAATCCTCTCTTTTAGCATTTCACAAAACGCTTCTTCGGAATGCATCATCTCAAATGCTGTCTGTTCAAACCGTCCACTTGCCTGTTCCGATGCATCACAATATCAAATTCTTTTACCTGCTTACAGCCTCGGATGCACAGAACCATCATTATTTGTAACACGATAACTTCAAAGAAGCAATATATGGTTCTTTTTTACACCAACAAAGCTTTGCAGAATTTCCATGGCAGACCTCTTTCAAATTCCTAGGCTAAGGTTTTCTGCTTCAAATTCACCAAATTCATTTAATTTGAAAATCCCGTTTCAATAACTCGAAGATTCGACACAACTTTTTTACATACGTAATATGCCGGCTTCAAAACAAAATCAATTGTGATGGGGTATCGGCAATTGGCTTTTATTGCGGACTGAAGGGCTAAGCATTTTTCAAGTCGAGTAAACAGTTTTATGTGCATTAATTCGATTTAAATATTCGCAACCTTCTAGTACTGGATAAGAACAATTATTTATCATCAGTTATTCATGGTTTTTCAATGGTCAGAAGGAACATCCGTTATTATCATGTCTCTCGTGTGTTAAGGCCAACAATCATGAGTGTTTCATCATACTCTATTTTACTTGAAAAAAGACTGGTTTATTTTTATGTACCTCAAACAATTATAGGGTATAATTCTCATGATCAACCTTTAATTTTTTATATTTTCACATCTTTAAAGGTGGGTATAACCACAAAATTATTTAATAATTATCATATATTTCAGGAATTTAATACCTTTACGCAAATTTTTTACAAATACACAGCACCGCTATTAGCATTAATAAATGAAATATGTTGAACCGGCTTTAGCCATATAACAATAATACCGCAGTAAATTTTCATTCCAAAAAAACGTCGGGAATAATATTTACTTTCAATATAATTCAACTTTTCTGTTCATACAGTTTCAAATGCATGTCTGAACAAACTAGCTTTATAGTTTTTTAAATATTTTTTTAAAAAAATTCATGAGTAAACACTACAAACCATTCTTAGCGGGTTTTATCTTTTTTACCCACGCCTTCCTCTGTGGCTCTTTTGCGCAAACAAGGTTCTCGAAAGATGAAGTTCATGAAAAAATCATTCGAGTCAAGCTGACTGAAGCAAGCGCCATGAAAACGGCCAATGGCATCAGCAGCGCAAGAAGGCTAAACGGTCCAATATCAACCGGTATTGAACCGCTGGACCAGACTTTTAAACAAATAAAAGCCAGCGAAATCAAACGAGTCTTTCCGTATGCCGGTAAGCACGAGGCCAAACACCGAAAATACGGCCTCCATTTATGGTATTCCATCAAATATCAAGAAGGCAAAGACATCAACGAAGTATTGCAAATGTTCAGGAGTCTGGATCAGGTTGTCGTTGCCGAGCCTGTCTTGCAAAAGCAGATAATCGGCTACAACAAAGACGCAATGAAACCGGCCAATATTTCGCAGATATATTCAAAAAACGGCTCAGCACAGCCTGTGCCGGTCAACGACCCCAGGCTCAACGAGCAATGGCATTACCACAACACCGGACAATCCGGCGGGCTGGCGGGCATCGACATTGATTTGTTTGAAGCCTGGGCGTTAGAAACCGGGAAGCCTAATGTAGTTGTCAGCATTGTCGACGGGGGCATTGACATTAACCACGAAGACCTGAAAGCCAATGTTTGGCACAACCAAGCCGAACTGAACGGAACTCCCGGTGTAGACGACGACTACAACGGATATGTGGACGATATTGACGGCTGGAACTTTACAACCCAATCTGCACAATTAACGCCCGACAACCACGGCACGCATGTGGCCGGAACCGTGGGTGCGGTAAACAACAACGGTATAGGCGTAGCCGGTATTGCCGGAGGCGGTGCTCCCGGAACAGGCGTCAAACTGATGTCTTGCCAGGTTTTTTCTCATCAAACGCGACCTGCCGACAATTTTGCCGCAGCCATCGTTTATGGTGCGGACAACGGGGCGGTTATCTCGCAAAACAGCTGGGGATACGGCGGCCCCGATCGCTTTGAAGAGGCTGTAAAAGACGCCATCGACTATTTTACAAACGAAGCCGGGAACTATGAAGGAAGCCCCATGCGCGGCGGCCTGGTTATCTTCGCAGCCGGAAATGACGATGAATACAACACAAACAGGTATCCCGGAAAATACGAACCGGTATTGGCTGTTTCTTCGATAGGCCATAAAGGCAAAAAAGCCTATTATTCCAACTACGGCGACTGGGTGGACATTATCGCTCCTGGGGGCGAAACCATCAACGTCACCCATGAAGGTGTTCTGAGCACAACAATTAACAACAGCTATGCTTTTTACCAGGGAACATCAATGGCATGCCCGCACGTTTCGGGAGTCGCCGCGCTGGTTGTCTCCAAATTCGGGAGTCCGAATTTTACCGGAGAAATGCTGCGGCAAATACTCATCAGCTCAACCGTTGATATAAACGACAAGCTTGACGAACAGCATGCCGGAAAAATGGGCGTCGGCCTGATCAAAGCCTCGCTTGCGCTGCAAACTAGCGGGG
>JAKSBZ010000264.1 GCA_022360875.1 Cytophagales bacterium
GTGCAGCACCCACATAAAAGCAATGAATACTGCCCAAGCCCAATACGGCCGGTTAAAAGGATGCTTTTTAACATTGAAGCTGTCTGCCCGGCTCATCCAAAGCAGCGCGGGAATCACCATAAGCAACAGGACGTGCTGAATCATATGAGCGTAGAAGACGAAGCCTCCTGAAAGGTAGGCAAGAGGTGAAGCCACGGCAAAAACCAGGAGCAAAAAAGATAACCAGAAAAAAATCCAGTGTTCATTTTTTGTAGACACATTCTTTTTTAAAAGAAAATACCAATATCCCCAAAAACCAATAAAAGCCAGAAAATAGTAGTGCCATTGCCAAGCGGTTAACCAAAATTCTGCCGTGCTCATAACAAGGGTTTTAGATATACAATAGAAAACACAAACACCCAAACGAAATCCACAAAGTGCCAATACCATTCAAAAGCCAGCAAAGGAGGCGACTGCCGCACAAAATCCAGCCGGTTATGCCGCAAAAGAATAAAATAAACAGAGAGGATAAGCAGACCGACAAGCACATGAAAGCCGTGAAATCCGGTGAGTGTAAAAAAGGCGCTTCCGAAAATGTCGGAATTCACCCGAACTTCTTTCTGAAACAGCGCATAGTATTCCGTAAGCTGGCCAACAAGGAATATGCTCCCCAATAAAATGGTCAGCAGAAGAAAAAACAAAGCCCCGTTTTTGTTTCCCTTTCGAAAGCTTTTTCCGGCCAGATCCAAGGTAAAACTGCTGGAAAAAAGAAAAACAGAAAAAACCGCCGTCCGCCCGACTTCCAAATCCCTGGAAAGAACAGGCCAGTTATCCGTTAGATTCTGGAAATACACAAAGGCAATAATTAAAGCCGCGAAAAACAAGCTTTCGGAGGCGATAAACAATTGCATTAGCTGCTTAGTCTGTCTGTATTCAATAGTCATTCCCGGTTACTGTTTTGTTTCTTTTCAAAATCGAGGAGCGGATACTTGCTTTTTACCAAAGGCACTGACGTGAAATTCTTGAGCTCGGGAGGTGACGAGGTATACCATTCCAGCGTCCAGGCGCGCCACGGATTATCTCCTGCTTTTTTTCCTTTTTTCAAGCTGTAAAAAATATTCACAATGAAAATCAGCACCGCCAATGTCATGAGAACAGCTCCAATAGTAGAAATAAAATTCAACACGCCCATTGCAGGCAAATCAGGGTAGGTATACACGCGGCGGGGCATTCCCATAAGTCCGAGCAGATGCTGCAAAAGAAAAGTCAAGTTAAAGCCGATCAGAAACAGCCAAAAGTGCCAGCGTCCCAAACGCTCGGAAAGCATGCGCCCGCTCATCTTGGGAAACCAGTAATACACACCGGCAAAAATCGTAAAAAGCGTGCCTCCCAAAAACACGTAATGAATATGCGCAACCACAAAATAAGTGTCAGTGATGTGCCAGTCGATAGGAACAATGGCGAAAGCAATTCCGCTGAGACCGCCCAGCGTGAAGTCGATCAGAAAAGCCAAAGAAAAAAGCATGGCTGTGGAGAAATATATTTTCCCGCCCCACATTGTTGCTGTCCAGTTCAGTATTTTTATACCTGTGGGAATACCGATTAACATGCTTCCGGCGGCGAAAAACGTGTTGACAGGACTTCCCAGGCCGGCCGCAAACATATGATGCGCCCACACGCCGAAGGAAAGCAACGCTATGAAAATGGTTGTAGCCGCCAGCGTGGAATACCCGTAAATATGCTTGCGGCAGAAAACGGGGATGACTTCCGAGATAATACCGAATCCGGGCAAAGCCAGAATATAGACTTCCGGATGGCCGAAAGCCCAGAAGAAATGCTGCCAGAGCAAGGCCGATCCTCCCGTATCAGGAAGAAAAAAATGAGCGTCGAGCTGGCGGTCAATCAAAAGCATGGACAGCCCGGCGTTGAAAAGAGGGAAGCCTGCCAGAATCAGAAATCCGTTAACGAAAACCATCCAGACAAAAAGAGGAAGCCGGTTAAGCCGCATGCCCCTGATGCGCATGGTAAGGGTGGTAACGATAAAATTTATCGCCGCGCCGATGCTTCCTATACCGCTAACGAGCAGTCCTATCGAGTAATAGTCCAGGCCGCTGGAGGACGAATAGTTCTTTTCGCTGAGCGGTGCGTAGCTGAACCAGCCTGCATCCGGAGCACCTCCCGCAAGAAAGCTGAAGTTCAACAAGAACCCGCCCATAAAGGTCACCCAAAGACTCAAGGCGTTGAGCCGGGGAAAAGCCATCTCGTTGGCGCCAATCATCAGCGGCAAAAAGTACGTGGCCAGCCCGATGAGCGTCGGCATCAGCACAAAAAAAATCA
>JAKSBZ010000166.1 GCA_022360875.1 Cytophagales bacterium
CATCATCCATTTACTGCACCAACCTGTACGGCAGAGGAACTGGAAGCCAACCCGGCAGAGGCTCTTTCCCGTGCTTACGATATGGTTATCAATGGCTATGAAGTGGGTGGCGGTTCTATCCGTATTCACAGCCAGGATATGCAATCTGCAGTATTCCGTGTACTCAACATTGAGAAAGAAGAGCCGGCAGAGAAATTCGGCTTCCTGCTGGACGCCCTGAAGTTCGGTGCACCGCCCCATGGCGGGCTGGCTTTTGGTCTGGATCGTCTGGTGATGCTGCTGTGTGGCACCGATAGCATTCGTGAAGTGATTGCCTTCCCGAAAACACAGTCTGCCTCCTGCATGATGACTCAGGCTCCCAGCAATGTGGATACCGAACAGCTGCATGAGCTGAATATTCGTATTCGCCGTGACCCTGCCTCTGCTACCAGCCACTGATAGCCAGTAGGTTTAACAATAAACCCGGAGTGTTCTGCTCCGGGTTTATTAAGCTCAATATCATTCCCCCCCCATTTCTCTCTTCTGCTGCCTTTCCCGGGAAAATAATACAGCCTTCCCTGACTGTGCTATTGCTTTATAAATAAAACTTTCTCTTTTAATGGCCACGGACTGGTTTGATTTTCTCAGTCTGCTGCGGGAGGTATATATCGGAATGGCTTTGACTTCTTGGCAGACTCTGGGGCTGGCTATCGTAGTACTCTTTCTTGGGCGTGAGCTTAACCGGCTGGTGCCTGTGTTCAGGGAGTTCAATATCCCTGAACCAGTGACTGGGGGATTTCTGGCATCACTGCTGTTCGGGGCAATATATTTGCTGTTTGATATAGAAGTCTCCTTCTATCTGGGGGACCGTGACAGCCTGCTGCTGGTTTTCTTCACTACCATCGGTCTGTCGTCGAGGTTTGCAACATTAAAAGAGGGTGGGGTCAGCCTGTTGATTCTTTTGGTCGTGGCGACGTTGTTCCTGGCTGTCCAGAATGGTGTGGGGGTATCCGTAGCTACGTTAACGGGTATCAACCAGGTTTACGGAGTGATTGGTGGGTCTGTAACTCTGAGTGGAGGCCATGGTACGGCCATTGCCTGGGCGCCGA
>JAKSBZ010000010.1 GCA_022360875.1 Cytophagales bacterium
GTGGAAGGAGAAATAGGAAAGATGAAAATTGAAGGCGGAAGTTACGCCGTGGGCCGGTTTGTGGTCGCGCCCGACGAATTTGAGAAGGCGTGGCAGTGGATGTTCGGGCAATGGCTGCCGGGGAGCGGCTATCAGCCGGAGGATAAAAATTGTTTTGAGGTCTACACGGAACCTAAAAAAGACGGAAAGTTCACGATTGACATTTGCATTCCCGTTCGGGTGTTGTAGTCGGAAAAGCGTGACAAAACCTGAAGTGCTGAGCTTCGGGTTTTATTTTTTCCCTGTATCAGGAATTGGCAGATTTTTACTATCTTCGTCCTGATGGATAAGTTTATAGTTTCAGCAAGGAAATATCGTCCTACGACCTTTGAAAGCGTTGTGGGGCAACAGCATATTACAACGACGCTTAAGAACGCAATTAGCAGCAATCATTTGGCGCAGGCTTTCTTGTTTTGCGGCCCCAGAGGTGTGGGGAAAACCACAAACGCGCGGATTCTGGCTAAGACTATAAACTGTACCAACCTTACTCCTGAAGTGGAGGCTTGCGACGAATGCGAGTCGTGCAGGGCTTTTAACAACAACGCTTCGTTTAACGTGCATGAGCTGGATGCCGCTTCGAACAACTCGGTGGAGGATATTCGCAACCTGGTGGACCAGGTGAGATACGCACCGCAGTCCGGCAAGTACAAGGTGTACATCATCGACGAGGTACACATGCTTTCCAACCAGGCCTTCAATGCTTTTTTGAAAACCCTGGAGGAGCCGCCTGAGTATGCTATTTTTATTCTGGCTACAACCGAGAAGCACAAGATCATTCCAACTATACTATCGCGTTGTCAGATCTTCGACTTCAACCGCATACAGGTGAAGGACATAGCCGACCATTTGGCGCAGATAGCTCAAAAAGAAGGTGTACAGGCCGAGGAAGAAGCATTGAGACTGATAGCTCAAAAAGCCGACGGCGCCCTTCGAGACGCCCTCTCGATTTTTGACCTGATGGTCACCTTTTCGGGAAACAGCGTTACCTACAAAGACGTCATTGGCAACCTGCATATTCTGGATTATGACTATTATTTCAGATTGACGGACTGCCTGCTGGCTGAAGAAATGAGCGAAGCGCTGCTGATTTTTGATGAAATTCTGAAAAAGGGATTTGACGGACACAACTTTGTGGCGGGACTGGCCGGCCATTTCAGAGATTTGATGGTTTGCAAGGATGCCGCAACAGCCGGTTTGCTTGACGTGTCGGAGAATGTTCGACAGCGTTTTGCCGCGCAGGCCCAGCAGGCCAGCCTTTCCTTTTTGTTGTCTGCGCTGAATATCGCCAGCCAGTATGATTTAAATTATAAAAGCGCCAAGAACCAGCGCCTGCATGTAGAGCTGATGCTCATGAAGCTTGCTCATCTCGGCCAGGCCGTTGATTTGGTGCAAAACGGGGCGCCGGCATCCAAAAAAAAAACTGATGGCGGCAACGGCGTAAATCAAAAAAACAGCTCGGATGCAGCTGCCGGGCAATCGGCTGTCGGACAGGCAGCACCGGAGGAAAGCAAGCCGGAAGTTGAGACGGTTCGAGGAAGAGGCACTGTGTCGTCGCACAAGCCGATTTCTGATGGAATTCGCCCAATGGCTTCAAGCAAAAAAATGCGTTCCACTGTCAAGATTCCAAGCTTTAACACGCTGATGAACGCTTCGAAAGAAGAAGAAAATGTTCAGGAAGAGCAGGCGAATTACGGTGCGGAAGAGAAAGCGAACAATCCGTTTACGTTTCAGCAACTGACACAAGTGTGGGTGGAATTTTCTAGAGAATTGGAAAAACAGGGCAATATGAGCTGGGTCGGAGTGATTAAACAACCTTTCCGCTTGGATGCCGAACGAAATCTAATTACCCTTACGCTTTCGAATACAGTGCAGGTTGATCTGCTGGAGAATTTCAGAATGGAGCTGATGTCTTTTCTGAAAAAGAGGCTTAACAATTACAGCTTGCAGCTTGAGTCGGAAGTGGCTATTGAGAAAGTTGCCCATCGTCCGTACACTCCGAAAGAAAAATTCAATCATTTGGCGAAAAAGAAACCTGAGCTGTTAGAACTACAGAAGCGCTTGGGTTTGGATCCCGAGTTTTAAGCACTTCGTGCTGATTGTTTTTTCCTAGGTGTTTATTTACTAGCGGTTTAGCTAGGATGAATGCTTGATTATTTTTGCACAGTTACTTAAGAAAAAAATATACACGCAAAGTGGCAAAGACAATTGATTTCACCGAAGCGCGGATTAGGCAGTACATCGAAGCTATGCGTCCGCCCGAGGAGATTCGTGATCAGTTGGATATTGCCTACACATACGAGAAAAATACTCTGGTGATTATGGAAGTGTTTCCGGGGTGGCTGGACGAATCGGTAAAAGAGCATCTGGAGGTTGCTAAAGCGAGGTATTTCAAAACAAAAAAAATCTGGAAAATTTATTGGATGCGTGCAGGTAAAAGGTGGGAAGCTTATCATCCCATGCCGGAGGCAAATGATATTTCAGTTTTTTTTGAGGAGCTGGCAAAAGACGAGTTTGGCTTTTTCTGGTAGCTTCTGCATTTTGATGCGGTTTACTTTTCCGGTTTTTTTGCGTTGGTTTGGTTTGTGAAAAAATACTCCTGTTTGCCGTTATTCAGGTGAATGCAGGCAGGGCTTTGATTTTTTTTTTAATGGAGAATAAAAACAAATGTGTGTTCCTTGACAGGGACGGTGTGTTGAATGTGGAAAGAGGGGAATACACTTTCCGTGTAGAGGATTTTCAGGTTGAGGAAGGCGTCGGCGAAGCGCTCAGAAAGCTCAAGGAGGCGGGTTACTTGCTGATTGTGATAACCAATCAGGCCGGAATAGCCAAAGAGCTGTATTCACGAGAAGATGTGCTTGCTTGTCACGAAAAGCTTCAGAAAGAGACCGGGAATTTGATTGATGCGCTGTACTATTGTCCGCACCACCCATTGAAGACTGAGTCGCTGGCCAGGAAGCCTGAGCCGCTGATGTTTGAGCGGGCAATTGCCAAGTACGGTGTCGATCCGGAGCAATCGTGGATGGTTGGAGACAAGGAACGCGATTTGATTCCTTCGCGTTTGCTGGGGCTCCGCGGAATTCGTGTGGACTGGGACGGCGGTGAAACTATCTCCGACTATCAGGCGAAAAACCTGCTGGAAGCTTCAGAAATAATATTGAATCAACGCGAAGATTAGTTTGTGATTGTTAGATAGGGAATTTCGGTGCGAAGTCTTGTGTATTGAGGGAAAAAATGTAACTTTTATTACAGAAACCAATAGCGTTTTTTTATTTCTTGCTAAGAAAAATGAGACTTCTATCGAAAAGCATACTTCCCCTGCTTGCGTCGTTATTGCTGTTTTCGGCTTGTCATAATAAAAGAAAAAGCGCAGATGCAATCTCTGCAGAGGACAGCGTCTATATGAAAAAAGGTGATCAGGTAACCAAAATGGCGCAGGCTGTTTTGTTGAGCCGAGTTGCCATGGCCATGAAGGAAGGAGGTCCGCCGAAAGCAATAAACGTCTGCAGTGTGGAAGCCGAAAGTTTGCTGGACAGCTTGTCAAAGGAACACGAATGCTCGATCAGCCGGATTTCCCTGAAAAACCGGAATCCGAAGGCATATCCGGCAAGCAGGCAGGAAAAGGAAGCGCTTTTGGCTTTTGATGGGCAAAGTGGCAAACAGCCCAGGCTTGTCAGAAAAGGCCATGAGCTGCAATATTTTAAACCTATATATATCGCCATGCCGGCGTGTCTCAAATGTCACGGAACAGAAGGTGCTGATATTGAACAGGCAACCTTGCGGCTTATTAAGGAGAAATATCCGAAGGACCGGGCGCGCGGATATGAAAACGGAGATTTCCGGGGAGCTTGGAAGCTTAGTTTTCAGCTATCCCCGAAGCAATAATCGAATTTTTGACCATTTGTTGGTAAAAAAGAAACCCGCTTCTCAAAGCTGCGGGTTTTGATTTTGACCGGATTTTCAGTCAATTATTTTCATCGCCAAGTCGATGTATTGAAAAACGTCTTTTGGGTGGACGCCGATTTTTTCCTTGCTTCGTTTGTGGCCAAGCCGCACGACCACTGCGTTTTTTTCGGGAATAGCAAAAATATACTGGCCCAGTATTCCTCTGTAATACGGGATTTCCATACCGCGGTGGTTCAGAATCCAGAACTGATAGCCATAAAAGTCAACAGGTTTTCCTTTGCGAGTTAAGTACGTTGCCGGACTAATAGCTTCTTTAATGTAGTGGGCGGGCACAACTTGCTTGCCGTACCATTTGCCTTTGTTGAGCACCAGCTGTCCGAGCCGGGCAAAATCACGGGCGTTGGAGTTGAAACAGCAGTAAGCCTTTTCCATGCCTCCTTTGCGGTCGGTGCTCCAGAGCGCCGTGTTTTTGGCTCCGATTTTTTTCCAAAGCTTTTCGGAAGCGTATTTTCCTACCTTCATTCCTGTGGCTTTTTCGAGGACCATGGCCAGTACCTGCGTGTTGCCGCTGAGGTATTTGTACTCTTTGCCGGGCGTTTGGATAACTTTCAGGTTTTCGATAAGCGGGTTGATGTCGTTGCCGTAATAGGCTTTGGTGGTGATGGAGCACGGGCTGCCGTAGCTTTCGTCCCAGTTTAGTCCGGAGCTCATCGTCAGCAGGTTCCGGATGCTGAGCGAGCGGTTGGTTTCGTTTCGGTAGCTGGGGATGAAGTCGCTGGCGCGCTGGTCAACGTTTTTTATTTTATTCTCTTTTATGGCAATTCCTGTCAGCAAACTGACAATGCTTTTGGCCATAGAAAAGGAATTGGATAAAGAGCTGTCGCTGTATCCGTCCCAGTATTCTTCATAACGGATTTCACCGTTTTGGATTACCAAAAACGCAACGGGATCCAGCGCTTCAAGATCTTCGCGTTCTTTGCCTTCAATTTTGTAGCTGTTTAATGAAGGCGATATTTTCCAAGGGATATAATTTCCAGTTTCAACTTTTCGGTTGGCAAATATCTTGTAATCATCAATGTTGGCCTTTTGGTGAATCAGTGCTTTCTGCAGGTATTCCGGGCTAAGTGCAAAGGCGGCCGATAGAGCGATAACCAGGCCCGCAAGTACATACAGTATTTTCTTTTTCATTCTTTTCTTTTTATTTTTAAATCAGATGAGAGCTAAAAGGCATTCGATTTTTTTTGCAATGGATAGGCGTTTTCTTTATGCAAGGTGCATTTGCCATTTTTTTTCTTTTCGAAACAGGTGTAATTGTTGTTGGAAATACCGCTCGTCGGAGCTGATAACGCCCTATTTTTGTTTTGGCTTTATCAATAGCTGTGTCGCTGCATGCATATCTAAAGTTAAATTATTTTTTTATCGTAAACAAAAGACCATATGCGCGTTTTGAAAGCCTGTGGGCTGATATTGTCAATTTTTTTATTTTCAAGTTCTACAGTATCTGTTCGTTTTTATCCGAATCTAAATCACTTTATCAATGGGCTTCGGAAGGAGTACAGTGTGTTGCCTCAGGAGAGAAAAGATTTGCTCAAACAGATTGGATTGTTTATCAAGCAAAAAAAGAAGGAAGGGAAGCCTGTCAGTTTGGTGTTTCATGAAAAAGGGAACCATCAGCTAACGCCTTTGAGCGAAGTGTGGGCCAATGCGGCAAAGGCGTACTACCGTGTTCCGGGAGTCGAGGTTTATTCGATGGGTAAAAGCAGCGAGTCTGAAGTAAAGCGGGACGCAATTCGAAGCCTGGAAAAAAGCGGTTATATTGCCTACCGGGATTCTGTGGGCAGCAGACGTTTGTTCAGGGTTTATTATGCTTTTGGGGAAAGGCCTGTGCGCGTTTATACGAAGAGCAAACTTAGAAGATCGGTGCTGGAAAGCGATGATGCAATCCATATTTTTCTTGATGATTCGCAGTCTGATTTCGTTTTTTCCAATGCATTGCATTATCCGATCCCAGACCAGGCGTTTGGGGATATAGAGGCGGTGAACCGTCAGATTGGGCTGGAGATGATGTTTTTGTTTGCTCATTTCCGGGAGTAACATGCGATGGTGTCAAGGGACTGAGAGTTCGGACATTTGACGAGTTTTTTCATTTTCCGTGAACAGTCTTGGGCAAAATCCCATGACCAGGATGTCGTCAACTTGGTCCCAGCCTTTCATCCAGCATTCCAGGGCTTCGTTGATGGCAAACTCTTGCTCTTCCATTGGGTAATCCTGCACTTGGCCAAGCAGGACTCTGAAGTGCTTGTTCATGAATTTCTTTCCTGTGTCTCCTCCAAACTGATCCTGGAAGCCGTCGGTGTACATGTAAAAGTTGGTGGGAGTGTCGTAAGAAATCGTGTGCTTGACAAAAGGAGTGCTGTTTTTTCGGCGCTCTCCAATGGTTCTGCGTTCTCCTCTTACCAGCTTCATTTCTCCTTTTTCGAAGCGCATAAGATCGATTCGGGCTCCGGCAAATTCGATGGTGTGTTTGGTTTTATGGATGCAGCAGAGTCCGATGTCCATGCCGTCATTGTAAGATTTGTTGTGCTGGTTCATTTTCTGTTCCAGTTTTACATACATTTTTTCCAGAATTTGGTCTACGCCTTCTACTCCTTCCACTCTGATAAGCACTTCCAGCAGGTGATGGCCAATAACGGACATAAATGCGCCGGGCACTCCGTGTCCTGTGCAGTCCGCGACAGCCACATAGTGTTTGTCACCTTGTGCGCAGTGCCAGTAAAAGTCGCCGCTCACTTCGTGCTTGGGAATGTACATTATGAACTGATCGTAAAAAACGCTTTTAAAACTTTCCAGAGAGGGTAGAAAGGCATCCTGCAAGTAGGCAGCATAGGTGAGGCTGGAAAGAATTTCTTTGTTTGAGCTGGTGATTTCGCGGTTGGCCAGTTCCAGTTTGTGTTTCTTTTTTTTGAGCAGGTAATGCTGTTCAGCAAGAACGGCTGTTTTTTTTTCGACTAGTTTTTCAAGTTTTATCTTTTCTTTTATTAGGTGTTTGCTGTGAATTTTTACTGCGAGCAATACCGATAGAGCAAAAAATATAATATAGACAATGAAGGCCGAGGGTGATAAGTAGATAGGGGGCTGGATGGAAAAACTTAGATATCTGATCGGAGATTCAATGCCGTTTTCATTCACAACTTTCAATTTTAGGGTGTAATCTCCGCTTTTGACGTTATGATAATGCAGTTGCAGGTTCTCGTCTACCTTTTCCCACTTCCGGCTGTAGCCTTCCAGATTGGCGTATAGCTTACTTTTTCTTGGATGGTTGAAATCAGCATAGCATAGGAAAAAGGTTAAGTTGTTGTCTTCTGCGGGAAAAATGAGGTGCTCTTGGGTATTGTTTAGGGCGATTGTGTCATTTTGCGCTATTAGGGTTTTGATAGTTAGCTTATGGTGAAGATTCAGCGTGCGGAGCGGCTTTTCTGTATTGAGCAGAAACCCGGAAGTGTTGCTGAAAAGCAAGTGTTGTTTTTTTTGCAGGGAATTATAATAAAAAAAATGGTCGTTTTTTACGGAGCGAAATTCGTTTGGATGCAGAAGGGCAACCACCTGATTGTCTTTGTCGACAATTTTCATTTTTTTATCCGCGATGATTGCAAAATGAAAGGTTTGGTTGTTCTGCAGGATATGTGGCTTTGTCTGCTGTTCTGAAAGACTGGAAAATTTTTTTTGAAGAGTCAGCTTCATTTTACCGGGCAAATATTTATAAAGAGCCCTTTTATTCCAAAAGTATACTGTGTTATCTGACCAGAGTAGCTGGGAATTAGGAGCTAATTGTGAGAACAGAGCGCGTCCTTTGGAAAGTTTCAGCTTTCGGATTTTGGTGCGGGTGGGCTTCAGTTTTGCAAAATAAATATCAGAATTTTGGCTGCAAGTCCAAATTTGGATGCTGGGACCGTGTGAGATTGCCTTGATTTTCTTCAGCGTAAAAGGCAGGAGACGGGTAACACCTAAGAACGTCCACTTTTGTTCGATTAGTTTGAAAAAACCTATCCTTCCGTCTCCGGCAGCCACCAGGAATTCTTCACCATTGTGGCTCACTTGAGTAAAGAAATTGAACTGATGAGAAGTGATTGGAAGAGACTGAACTTCCTTAGAGGAGACAAGGTATGTTTTGTCAGCTGAGTAGATCGTTCCATAAGGGGTTTGCAACACGGCCTGGCTTGGGTACCGAATACCCACCGGCTTAAACTGCAAACGTTTGTCTGTTCGGGAGTCGGTCGAGTAAACTCCTTGGGAAGTTGATAAAAATATTTGGCCCCTTTGATTTGAGACTGCGTTTATTATACCTCGGATGCCCGCATTATGGTCAAGCATTCCCATGCGGGTGTTTTTTTTCCAGAGCTGAAGCCCTGAGTTCTGTGTGATCCAGATATTGCCTTCGCTGTCTTCGTACAGATCGCATACGTTGTTGCTTAGCAGTCCTTCCTTTTCTGTGAGATGTTCGAGCAGCACTCCGTCGCGGTCGAAATGAAAAAGCCCCATGTTTTCGGTGGCCAGCAGGAATGTCTGGTCTGAAAGGGCGATGCCACCGTTCAGTGAGGATTTTTTAAGTTTGTCGCGAAAGAGACAGGAAATCTCTTTGAATTTGTACTTTTCCGTGTCGATGAGGTATAGGTTTCCTTTTCTATTGACAGATAGAAAATGGGTGCTGTCCCAGTCCATCAGAGCAACCGGCGTTTGAAAGCGTTTGAATTTTTTGTTCGAAATCACTTTTTGTCTTCTGCCCTCTGAGTTGAAAAGAAACAACCCTTTTTTTAGGTCGGCTAGCCAAATTCCTTGGCTGGTTTGGAACAGCTTGTGAGGAGACGCAACTTTTTTAATATGAAAACGCTGCAGGATTCTGTTCCAAACAAAGATGTAAGGACTGTTTCTAGACAGAAAGTAAGTGAGATGATTTTTGACAAACACATTAATGCAGTTAAACCGGTGAACGAGCGTGTCTGGAAGAAATATGGAAAGATTTTGATATTCCCACCGGTTTGTTTTATTGTTTTCTCTCAGAAAACCCAGATGGCCTTTGCCTCCTATAAAAAGAGTCTGGTTATTTGCCAGAGCAAAGGCATTAGCTGTTTTCGACAGTTTTTTGGGGAAAATCGTTTCGGAAACGGCTCCGCTGTGGATGATGATTTTTCCTCTTGTAAGCGAATAAATCCGTCCGATCGAATCTTCAAGGGTTTGTGCGGGACTGTTTCCCGGGGCAAAAGAACGAGCTGTTTTTACTTCTTTCAGTTCCAGATTGGTTTGGGCATAAAGCGGGTTTGGGATGATTAGAAAAATCGGAATCAATAGTAGAGAAAAAAGTAGAAGTCGCTTCATTCTGAAATTGTGTTTTAAAAAGCATCTACAATATAAGACAAAACTCAATTTTGGAATAGCAATTCAGATCAAAACTGAGTCAAGTGAAAATATGTGTCGCAATAATTTTTTCTTTGTATGGAAAAGATTACATTTGTCTTGCAAACGGGGCATTAGCTCAGCTGGCTAGAGCACTACGCTGGCAGCGTAGGGGTCATCGGTTCGAATCCGTTATGCTCCACAAATTCTGGATTAACCTATCTGTAAAGGAAGCGAAAACGCTTCCTTTTTTTTTAAGAAAACCATGCTTTCCTATTCAGCATTGCACAAAAAAATCCTGCGACAGAAACGCAGGATTTTTACAAAAATTACTGTTTATTAAGCAGATGGGGGCATTTATTTCACATCAATTTTTTTCGCTTCTTTCTTCTTGCCGGATTCAGTTTTCGGAATTAGGATTTTTAATATTCCGTCTTCGTACTTAGCTTCAATTTTTTCGTCTTCGGCTGTTGGAGGCAGCTGGAAGCTTCTCTGGAAGGATGAATAGCTGTATTCTTTTCTCGAAAATCCTTTTTTGTTTTTTTCTGTTTCGCTTTTCTTTTCCGAAGAGATGCTCAGCACCTGGTGGTGCAGCTCTATTTTGAAGTCATCTTTTTTCATTCCGGGCGCAGCCATTTCAATCTCAAATCGGTCATCTTTTTCTTCAATGTTTACTTTAGGAATGGTCATCAGAGGCTCTCTGAAATGTGTCAGATCGCGGTTGAAAAAGTCATCGAACATGCTTTGGAAAAGGGAGGCGCCGGGGTCTCTTTTGATGATAGCCATTTTGGTTTTGTTTAGATTAAAATAGTTCGGTTGTATTTATTCAAAAAACATGCAGTGCTGTAATTTGAATGAAAAAGAAAGAAAACTCTCTCTAGACAATTAGTACCACAACGGTCAGTAGTGAGAATGGAAATGCCGATTTTTTTTACCGACGCCAAAGCAAATAGCTTCTTCCTCGGGACTGGGTCTTAAAATATTCGATTCGCTTTCTGTCCTGAACCGTAACATATAGCGTTTTTCCGTTGGGTCCGCCGAAGGCAATGTTTGCGGCTCGCGTGCCGTGCGTGCGCACTGTGCGCAGCAGCTCTCCGCTGGGGCTTAGATACATGATTTTCCCCTTGTTCCATACGCACAGCCAGAAATTTCCGGTTTCGTCGCACCGCATGCCGTCCAGCGCGTGGTCTTCGAAGGTGTTCAGCAATTCCGGGTTTCTGATGTCTCCGGAAGGGCTCAGCTCGTATTTCCACACCTTGCCCGTATTTGTTTCGCTGAAATACAGGCTGCGGTTGTCCGGGCTCACTTCGATGCCGTTAACGGCTCCGAGTGTGTCGGTCAGCAGACTGAGCTGTCCGGAGGGAAGAAGCCGCCATATTTGCCCGGAGCCGGTTGGGAAGTCCGGGGCGGAAATGAAGCAAATGTCGTTGTCAGTGATGGCAATGTCGTTGGGTTCGTGCATGCGGTCGTTGCGGGCAAACACTCTTACCGAGCGGCTGGAGGTTTTTACTTTGAGCAGCTGTCTGTTTCTTTGGTCGGCGACGACCATGTCGCCTCGGGAGTCGAAGCGCAGTCCGTTGCCGTGAGAGCCTGGCAAAAGACTGACAAAAAGGCTGGTGTCTCCTGAAGGAGTGATTTTTCCGATGGTGCCCGAACGCCCGTAGTTCATGGCGTAGAGGTTTCCGAGAGAGTCTGTAGCCGGACCCTCAACGCCAATCGGGAAAACAGGACCGGTGAGGTCTTCTGTGTCGAATTTCGGGGGGTCGGATTCGTCTTTATTGCAGCCCGATAGCGTCAGTAAGCCCAGCGCCAGCAGAAGCAGGTGAGTCTTGAAAATGCGTGCCATTTCTTTTTTTTAGAATGGTAAGCGCTATGGGAAAGCAATGTTTGACGAGTCGCTTTGGGATTCCGGTCTGCCGGCAGTTATTTTTTCTTCTTTTTTTTAGCGGGAATGTACGGTTTCTTAAAGTTGATTCGGTACATAAGTCCCAGTGAGATGCCCAGCTGTTTGTTGGAAGTCAGCTTTCCAAATCCCGGCGCGTACGAAGGAAGCAGTTCGGGATTGCCTCCGCTGACTGATTTCCCGAATTTGTAACTCCCGACAGTGTTGATCATTAGATCTTTCCACAGCTGCACTTGGGCGCCGAAAGTGATCTCATACCATGTTGCCTGATATTCTTTTCCGCTGAAACTCTGGGCAAATGCTTTGTCTCCCCAGTTTTGGTATTGCACTGAGTAGTCCAGTTTTTCGTCGAAGATGCTTTGTGCCCGTTTCAGGCCGAGGACTATGGTGCTGTAATTCGGGTTTCGCGGAGAAAGGTTCCAGGCGATTCCGTATTTATAATAATATCCTTCAATCTGGTCGTCCATCGAGCGGCTTAAGATGATGTCTCCGCCATGCGGGAGCTCCACGCCCCGGTCGGCCGAGTTGAAATCATCGCTGAAGGCTTTGTCCTGCATGCCGAAATCCGCGGTAATCAGGAATTGCCTGAAAACATCGAAATCCGCATTGAACTCAAATGCCGTGCTGTTGCGGTCGACAATAGAGCCGATCGGCCGGGTGATGTCTGCGCCTATTCGGAAATACGAAGGGAGGTACCACAAAGCGGGCTTTTTTTGCGGGACGAGTGAAGCGATATCCTGTCCTGTTGCGTTGTTATTCGTTAGAAATAGCGTTAAACACAAGCCAAAGATTGGTAGTATTCTTCCTAAGTTCACTTTTTAGTAATTTTACTTGGTAAAAATTAGTCTGCTCTTGCCCAGTCAGCTGGTAGGTGTTGATTGTGCCGCAGTAGTCTGAGATTTTGTGCTGTCCTTTGCTGTAGCTTACTCTCAGTTTCTGGTCGGGCTGTCCTTCTTTTCTGAAGACATAAGTAAGCTCGCCGACATCGGGGCTTACCGGCAGGTTGACACTTGAAATAGAACCTGTAGTGCCCGGAATAACGAAATCGGGCGCTTCTTCTATAAATATGCGGTCGTAGCTTTTCTTGACAGTAGTATATTTAAACTGGCCTTCGTTTTCCAGGTCTTTACTGATGTTCTTGAAATCAACACGCATGTAGCTTGAGTATGTCGTGACACAGGTGGTGTCAAGAATCCAGAGGTTTTCCTGTGGATAAACGAGCTCGTTGTTTTTGCGGAGGACTTTCAGAAAGCCGGATTCAGTGAGCTCGTCCAGCGTGTAGCGGTATTCAATGCCGCAGGATTCAGAAACGAATTTCTGCGTTTGCTTGTAGCCGAGCTTCAGTTCGCGCTTGAAGAACAGTCCGTTTTCTCGTTTTTCAAAAACATAAGTCAGTTCATCCAGAGATTCCCGAACCGGAAGATCGATCGAGTTAGTGCTTTTGTGGTTTTCGTCGAATACAAGTTTCGGATATTCTTTGATGTAAATCGAGTCGTACACCACTGAAAATTCGACGGTGTCGAAAGCCGACGGATTGTCGTTTTTTACCTTGAGCGTTTTGAATTTTACGCTAACTGTGCCCCGGTAGTCGCTGTCGCAGTTGGTGTCTTCCCGGCAGGCCAGAAGCGAAAGTGAAATGCCCAGGCACAAAAGTATTTTTCCGAAAAACGTATTCATTTATTCCTCGATTCTGATAAACCACAAATGTAGACATTTCTGCCGAGAAATTTAGAGTTCACCCCAGGGACTGAATAATTATTCTAAACGGAGGGCTCTTGAGGACTGAATTTTCGGGTGTGTTTAATTTTGACTACCTTTGCGTCCAGAATGCCCATTAGGGAAAAGCAGTGAGCACGGCCTCAGGCCCAAAAGCATAAAAGATCGAAGACGAAAGGACTAAAGAAAGACAAGGTGAACGTAATCACTTTGGGCTGTTCGAAGAATCTGGTGGATTCGGAAGTGATGATCACCCAGTTGAGGGGAAATGACATTGATGTGGAGCATGAGTCCGGAAAGGACGACGCCAATATTGTAATTATCAATACCTGCGGCTTTATTGACAGCGCCAAGCAGGAGTCTGTGGATACGATTCTGCGGTTTGCCGACGCCAAGGACAATGGCTGGATCGATAAGCTGTACGTGTCGGGTTGCTTATCGGAGCGATACAAGGAGGATCTTATTAAGGAATTTCCGCAGGTGGATGCGTTTTTCGGAACAAGAGAGGTGCCTGCTTTGCTTAAGAAGTTCAATGCCGACTACAAGCACGAGCTGCTGGGCGAGCGCGCAATTACCACTTCGCACTATGCTTTTCTGAAAATCGCCGAAGGCTGCGACCGTCCGTGCTCGTTCTGTGCTATTCCGCTGATTCGCGGCAAGCATATTTCCGTGCCTATGGAGGAGCTGGTGAAGCAGGCTGAGAACTTGGTGAAAAACGGAGTGAAAGAGCTGATTCTGATTGCCCAGGATTTGACTTACTACGGACTGGATCTGTACGGAAAGCGAACGCTTGCCGAGCTGATGCGCAGGCTGTCGGATGTGGAAGGCGTGGAATGGATTCGGCTGCATTATGCTTTTCCTTCAGGCTTCCCGATGGATGTTATTGAAGTAATGAAAGAGCGCGACAATATCTGCAATTACCTTGATATTCCTTTGCAGCACGGTTCGAGCAATGTGCTGAAGCTTATGCGGCGCGGGATCGACCGTGAAAAAACCGAGGCTCTTATCAACAGAGTCCGGGAGCAGATTCCGGGAATCGCAATACGCACAACCTTGATTGCCGGGCACCCGGGCGAAACTGAGGAAGACCACCTGGAAACGCTCCAGTTTATCAAGGATATGCGCTTTGAGCGCCTGGGAGTGTTTACTTATTCGCACGAGGAAAACACTCATGCCTATACGATGGAGGATGACGTTCCTGAAGAGGAAAAGGAGCGCCGTATGGAAGAGATTATGCAGCTGCAGGCTGACATTTCCTACAATTTGAATCAGGAAAAAGTCGGGCAGACCTACAAGGTTTTGATTGACCGCATGGAGAGCGGGTATTTCTACGGCAGAACAGAGTTTGATTCGGTGGAAGTGGACAACGAAGTGCTTATCGACGCCAGCCAGCACTACCTGCGAATCGGAGATTTTGTAGAGGTGACTATCGATGACGCAACTGAATTCGACTTGTACGGCACGCCTGCAGCCTTGAATGAAATACATGAAAGCCTGTAAAACTTTCATTCAGGCTTTGCGTAGACTCGGGATGTATTTAGTTTACCGCTAAAAATGGACAATGACAGCATTTGAAAAAATAGATTTGGGAGAAACGGGAAAGTTTTCTCCCCTTTTTTTGGACTACATTTCTCAAAAGCAAACACTCCGGAATTTTTATCACCGTTTCCCTTCGGCTGTACAGTTTGAAGAGCAGATAAAAGAAAAGCATTTTTCTAAAGCAAAGAGAAAAACATTGGTCTGTGCGCTGGAAAAACAGTATGCGGGCTGCGAGTTGCCGGATGCAGTGCAGAAGAATTTGGAGCTGCTCAAAGATGAGAACACATTTACTATTACGACCGGTCACCAGCTGAATCTGTTTACAGGTCCTTTATATGTTATTTATAAAATTCTGACGGCCATCAATGCCTGTCGGGAGCTTAAGAAGAAATACCCTTCCTACGATTTTGTGCCCGTCTACTGGGCGGCTGCGGAGGATCATGATTTTGAAGAAATCAATCATTTTCATTTGTTTAATAAAAAATACGAATGGAATTCTGAGCAGGCAGGAGCCGTCGGGCGGTTTGGGCTTGAGGGCTTACGCGAACAGGTGCTGGAGCAGCTGCCGGAGTGCCCGGCTTTTTTTGAAAGGGCATATTCTGAATCGGAAACGTTGACTCAGGCCGTGCGAGCCTATATGCTGGAGCTTTTCGGAAATGACGGGTTGCTGATGATTGACGGAGACGATGCCCTGCTTAAGGCTGAATTTGCGCCGGTTGTAAAAGACGAATTGCTGCATATGCGAAGCTGCGATTTAGTAAAGGAGGCTTCCGAACGGATTGAGCAGCTGGGTTATAAGGCTCAGGTTTATCCGCGCGAAATCAATCTGTTTTATCTGGAAGAAAGCATCCGCCAGCGGATAGTGCGCCGGAATGAGAGCTATCATGTGCTTAATACAGAGATGTACTTTTCGCAGAAAGAAATTCTTGATTTGCTTGCCAAACATCCAGAGCGGTTTAGTCCTAATGTGGTGCTTCGTCCGCTGTACGAGGAAATGATTTTGCCGAATTTGGCTTATGTAGGCGGTCCGGGAGAGATTGCCTACTGGCTGCAGCTGAAAAGCATGTTTGAGCATCACGACACCTTGTTCCCGTTTTTGCTGCCGAGAAATTTTGCAATGGTAGTGAATGGCGTTATGTCCAGAAAACTTGGGAAAATCGGTCTTAAGGCAAAGGAGCTGTTTCAATCGGCGGGAGATCTGAAGCAGAAAGTGCTGAGACAGGCAGGAACGGAAGAGATTTCGATTGAAGAAGAGAGACAGAAAATTCTGAGGGCATTTGGCCAGATCAAGCAGCGGTCCGAACTTTTGGACAAAAGCCTGAGGGGGCTAGTGGGCGCCGAAGAATCCAAGGTGCTGAAGGGATTGGCCGGTATCGAAAAAAGACTGAAAAAAGCTCAGGAGGCAGCGCATGCCACAAAACTCAGACAGCTGGAAGCTGTCCTGCACAGACTTTTTCCTGACGGCGGTTTGCAGGAAAGGTTTGACAACTTCTTGAATTTCTATCAGAACAATCCGAAATTTAACGAGCAACTTAGGGAAGGATTCGACCCGTTTGATTTTCGTTTCAATATTATTCAGGACTATGCTGAAAGCAGAAATTCGACCGCACTATCTGAGCAAGCGTCGGTTGCTCAATGACGAACATATAGAGACCAAAAGCCTGCAGATCCGCGACAGGCTTTTGGCATTTTTTGATTTCCGGACTATTCGAACCGTTCATTGCTTTCTTTCCATTGCAAAACATAAGGAGATAAATACCTGGCCGATTATAAAAGCGCTTTCTGATAATGTTATTGCAGTTTCAAAGAGCAATTTTGAGCATAATACGCTAACGCATTTTGTGCTGGATGAGTCGGTGGTGCTGAAAGAAAACAGGTGGGGCATTCCCGAGCCGGTGCATGCCAGGCCTATTCATGAGCATAAAATTGATATGGTGCTCGTGCCGCTTCTGGCTTTCGACAAAAACGGTTTCCGCGTTGGGTACGGGAAAGGTTTTTATGATCGTTTTCTTAACAATTGCCGCGAGGACGTGTTGAAGGTGGGACTTTCCATGGAACCTCATATCGAAAAAATTTCCGATATAAGTGAACATGATGTGTCTTTGGATTTTTGTGTAACTCCGGGGAGAGTTTATGTATTTTAAAAATATTGCGTATATTCACGCGACGATTTTTTATTTATTAAATAATATTTAATTTTTTTAAAGACTTTCTCCTGGGAAGTTACAGTTTGATTTTTTATTAGCGCAGAGATTCTTGTTTCCTTAATGTTCTATTTTTTATGAATTTGCCAGGGAAAATTTTGCTGGTCAGGATTCTGGAAAGGTATGCGGATTTGGTTTTCATATTTAAAAAAGTGTCCTGTTCACTGAATTTATTAAATCCATTTGAGAGGTGGAAAGATGCAGTTATGAGCTCTTGTGATTGATGAAAGCTTGGGTTAATATCAAAGCAGAATTTTTTAAGCTTGTAATTTCTTTGCCCTTGTTTGGCTTATGCTGTGAAGGATGTACAGTTCGGTACTGAGACAAAATGGTTTCTTATTTTATTCAATTTTTTTCGGATGAAAGAAAAAGCACTTGGGAGAATCCTGATTTTGATTTTTATTATCGCGGCAGGACAATGTGAGAATACGTTTGGCCAGAGTACATGCGAGCGGAGTTTTTTGCTGTACGAAACCTTTGGAAGTGAATATGATTTTGATGAGTATGTCAGGCATCCGCATGTGGTGAACTACAAATTTGCCGATGACGATAAGACAAATAACTCCCATGGACCTTTGGGAGACGAAGGTTCTTATGCAGTGACCTACAATCCCTTCCTGGTGCACAAGGGGTTTCTTAAAAAATTGGACCATACTTCTGATGACTTAAGGGGAGGAATGCTGGTGGTGAATGCCAAAGGAACCTCGGAAGTGTTTTATAGAAGGACCGTTGTGGAAGCGCTGCCTGCCGATGAGCTTCAGGTGAGCTTTGCTTTGCTTGCATGGTCGGGAAGCAATATTGAATTCAGGATTCTGGATGCCGAGACAATGGAAATCATTGATTCGAAAAGCACAGGGAGGATTTCGAAATCTGAGTGGACCGAGCATAATTTCAAATTTCCTCCGATTCTCCATAAAAAATATATTTTTGAACTGAAAAACATTACAACAGGAGCCGGCGGAAACGATTTTGCCATCGATGACGTTCGTATCGAGCAGCGCAATGTGCAGGTTCCAAAAGGATATCATTTTACGGGTGCGCAGGATAAAAATTGGGGCAATCCGAATAACTGGATATGCAATAATGAGCCGAATGATTCCGGGGATGAAGTTTACATATACAGTGACTGTGAGATAACGACTAATGATTTCAAGGGAAAAGAATGGGGAAATATCAGACTGAGCGAGGGCAATCTCACCATCGTAAATGATGAAGGCAATAAAGTTTTCAGGCAGCAGGATGAGGCAAAGCTTATTGGGGAAGGACACACGCTTTTTATTCGTAACCAAAAGGGGAAATTTTACATTGATTTAAAGCAAACGGAGAACCTTCATCTGGTTATAGAAAATTCGAAGAGTAATCTCATTTTTACCAATACAGAGTATGGCAAGCTCAGGTTGAAGAGTTTGACTCTTTCAGAGGACTTTGTTAAGCGCTTGAATCTGGAGCGGCTAGTTTTGGAGCTGGAAGACGGCCTATACTGGAAAAACGGTCTGCTGAAAGGGAAGGGGGGTGTAGACATAAACGGCGTTAGTATACCGGCAGGTGAAATTACGGGCAAAGTGGTGTTTTTGGCCCGGCGTGATGAAAGTGGCAAGGTGAAAAAGGCGCATCTTGTTTCTGTGCCTTCGAATATAAAGGCTTTGTTTGGGAGCTATAAAAAAATAAACAAAATTGAATTCGAATTCCAACAGTATATTGATAATAAGAAAGATGAGTGGTATTCGCTGACTTCTCCGGTCATAGGAGGCAACTTGTCCGAATGGAAAAATCTGGGAGGAGCAAATGACGGGCTACTGGATATAAAAAGCAATAATTTGTATGTCTGGAAAGAAAATGGCTACGCTTCGCACGGTGAATGGGGGAATGGTTTTGTAGCGATCAATCCGGCAAGCGCGGCAACAGGGAAGGGACAGTGTTATTCGGTTCATTTAGCTTCCAGCAAAGGAGCTAAATCCTACCGTTTTTCTCATACAGGAAAAAAGTTTTCGGCAGGAGATGTGGAAATTGCCGTGACTAAAACGGCATCGTCAATACAAGGGCATATAAGCGGAATCAACCGGATAGGAAATCCATACTGGGCGCCGGTGTCGTGGGACAAAATTTACAGCCGGTCGGAGGTAAGGAATAACTTCTACCCGACAATATATATATGGGACGGAGCGCATGGCGTTTTTCACTATTACCAGGCTTCCGGCAGTTTGAATGATCCGAAGGATATTGCTATTCGCCAGGGATTGTCAAGCAATGAGTCCGTTTTCAACGGAGTGATACCGGAAGGGCGCGGTTTCTTTGTGGTAATGAAGCCGACATCTTCGGCAAGCGCCCTTAAGCTGAAAGAAAGCGACAAAATATTTACAAAAAAACCAGGCAGCGCGCGCAAGTCGGGGAAAGTGCAGCCTAACCATTTGCTGCTGGAATTAACCAATACAAAAAGCCATGACAAAGACCGCGTATTGCTGGCTTTCAGAGAAGGTTCGTCTGTTCAGAAAGACGAGTGGGATGCTTCGAAGAACAACACTGCGAAGTATATTATTTTTTCATCTATCCTCAGCGATGAAGATGTTGCGATAGACACTAGGCCTGTGAAGGCGGGGAGCAATAAATTCTCTTATCCTTTGCGTACATGGGTTGCCAATAAAGGTACATACGAAATCAGCATTCCCAAAGGATACGGCGTTCCCGGAAACATGAAATGTATGCTTACTGACCTTAAGTCAGGAAAAACAGTTGAGCTGGTCCAGGGGGAGAAGGGCTATGTGTTCGATTATCAATATGAGCCTTCCGGAAAGCGCTTTGAGATCAATCTTCAGCTCGAGAGCGTGAATATTCACGGAATAGTCAAGGGATATACCGGAGCTCCGTATAAAGACATGAAGCTTTGCTGGAAAAACGAGGCGGGAATGAAATATTTCAGCACGAATGAGAATGGCGAGTTTTCCGGTCAGGTGCTCAAAACCAAAGGGCAGCTGGATTTGAATTTTTCTTATCCTGAAATTCCGAGTGCATCATATTCCATTTTCGATCAGCTGGCTTTCATTCGGCATGCCGAGGGGCAGGAAAAACTGGCGTTGCCGCTTGTGGCGGATATGAATAATGACGGCAAATTGAATGAGCTGGATTTGGAAGAAATTGGCCGCCTGACGGTTATGGAGACAACTGATGCGCCTTGGATGACGCTTAATTCCAGAGGAGAAAATCAGCCTTATTACCGATTAACCGAAAGTTCGCTCACCGGCGAGTTGAACTTTGTTGTGGCGCCTAAAGGTGATCTTGATGTCGACAAGGGCGGAGAGCAAGAGCAGCGGGATGAGCTGAAATTGCACACTGAATTTCGGGATGAAGGAGAAAGCTGGAGTCTGGAGCTTAGCGCAGACCGGGCCGAATGGCTTAACGGTATCCAGGGCGCGATTAATATTCCTAACGGTTTTGCTGTCGAGCAGGTGAACAGCACCTTGGACAATTTACGCATAAACTCTGAACAGCTTCGTTCGGGTGAATTGCTGTTTAGTTGGGTGGATGCTAAAGGAAACCCGAAAGAGTTTCAACGGAACAAAGCATTTTTAAGCCTGAAGTTGACACACGACGGCTCCGGCATTGAAGAGGCGGATGTTGATTTGACTTCTGTAAAAATTGCATCGGAGGCATCTGCGAGAGGCAATAAACGGCTAAACGTGCTTTATGAAAAACTAAAAATAAATCAGGTTTTAGGATTTGAGTCTGCTAACAATAAAATCTTTAATGTTTACCCAACCTTTGTGAGCGATCAGCTGACAATTGAATCCGATATTGCTGCTTACACGTGCAGCCTGTACAATATTGAAGGAGGCCTTGTGTATTCTAAAAATGCTGGAAAAAAAGAGCTGATCAATTTATCAAACTTAAGCGAAGGAATTTATCTGCTGAAAATTCAGTGGCAGGGTGAGCAGTTGATTCATAGAATAGTAAAAAAATAGACGGGAATTGAAGTTATCGAGATGAGAAGGAAAGGATTATTTTTTTTGTTGACCTTATTGCTTAGTGTGAAATCTATAGGCCAGCCGCGGCCAGCCGCGGAAGATTCTAAGGCCAAAAGTGCAAGAATGGCCGCTTCGAATCCTTTTATCGGCGGACCATTTGGGCCATGCGGTATTCGTCCTTGCCCTGAAAACGTGCCGATAGACAAAGGTGTTCTGTTGCTTTTTGCCGGGGGCTTGTTGTTGGGAGCTTCGGTTTTGCGAAAATTCCAAATGATGAAAAAAGCTTGAAACCAACTGAGAGGAGTTTCGGGCAGTCAAGAATGTCTTTTGAGTGTTTCGATTAACGCTCACTTATATAGCTGTTCTTGAGGCTAGAAGGCCGGTTTGCTGGTCGAGAGAAAAGTTGATCGGCAAAACCAGCCGCACTTTTACCGGATGACCTTGCGATAAGCCCGGATTCCACTTTGGCGAGCTTTTTAGTACTGAGATGGCTTCTTGGTCAAGCTCTTTGCTCAAACCTTTCAGTATTCGGATGTGGTCGATAGTACCATCTTCTTCAACTACAAATTCTGCGAGCACTTTGCCTTCAATATGTTTGTCTCTGGCTTCCTGAGGGTAATCGATCTGGCGCTGGGCCCATTGGTAAAAGGCTTCCAGGCCGCCGTGTTTAAAACTCGGTGACTGGTCGGCTTTTGTAAAAATGGTGTTGTTGCACACTTTCTGCAAGTCGGCGAAGCGCAGCTGACGGTCGCCCGGCACAAAAGGCGTTTGGTTTTGATCGCCTTTGGCCAGCTGAATTTCCAGCACGCCTTTTTTTCCGAATCTTTTCCCTTTCAGAAGGCGGTAAGCTTTTAGAATGTAGCCTTTTTGGTTTACTTCCTCCAGCATTTTTTCGGGGTCGTATTCGTCCATCGGAATTCGCTTGGTAAGCGACTGCGGGTCTAGCCATGCGTCCGAAAGCTTGGCCTGGGAGGTTGTTTGCTGCATAAGCCCCTGCTGACAGCTTATCATGGCAAGCATGAGCAAAGACAGCGGCAACACCAGTGCATATTTGTACTTTTTGATGCTTTTCGATTTGTGCATCATTTCGATGCGCTGCAGCACCAGCGACTTGTTGAAGTAGCTGGCAAGTTGCAGGTCAAACGTACGGAACAACTGCTTAACCAAAAGCTGCGCATATCCTTCTGAATCGTCTTTTTTTCTAAGCGCTTGCGCGTCGGCAAGGTATTCATGGTTTTGGGCAATAGCCTTGCGGATGAGCCACACAAAAGGATTGAACCAAAAAACAATGCACATGAGTTCAGCAAAAAAACGGTCGTAAGTATGCTTCTGCCTGATGTGGCCCAGCTCGTGAAGATAAATCTGACGTCGTTCCTTGTCGGAAAGCCCTTCAAGCTTTTTGTCATTCCAAAACAAATAATTTTTGAAAGAAAAAACGGAAGCGTCTCCTTCTAGCGGGACAAGGTAGTAGTTGTTTTTTTTCTGAATATCGGGCGCATAGTTGCGTATCAGGTCATGAATCGAAAGGTATTGTTCGGCCAGGCGGAATCCCAGCAAAGAAGCCACAACGATGTAAAAAATAAGAAAAAGTGAATGGCACGAAATTTCCATCCTGAGCGGCGCATTGCCGTAGTCTGCGTATGCGTTGAAAGAAAGCTCGGGAAGAAAATGGATAAAGCTTTGGCTGATTTCCTGCTCGGTGGGCGGGAAGAAAAAATTGTACAGTTCCACCCACGAAAACAGAGGCAGAAGAATGGATACGGCCAGCGCTCCCAGAAGATAATAGCGGTTGAAAGTGAGTGCTTTTTCGTGGCTGAAAAATTTCCTGAAAAAAGCAAAGGTCAGAAACAGGCAACTGACTGAGGCAAGGAAGTAGGTGAGCAACTCTTTCATCGGCTTGGGGTTTTGTGAATCGGGCAGGAGCCTCTTTGTGGAATCTTCCTGGGCTGGGACAGACTATTCTGCTTGTCCGTCTTTTACATGTTTCATAAGTTCTTCCATGTCGGTTACATCAAGGTCGTTTTCTTTTACAAAAAAGGAAACCAGTTTGTTGAATGACCCTTCGAAATAACTGCCTACAAAATTTTTGATATAAAAATTGCTGTAAGTTGATTTGGATATAATCGGGTAATATTCGTGCGTTTTTCCGTAGGCGCGGTGTTTTACAAATTCTTTTTTTTCAAGAATCCGGATAATTGTCGAAACAGTGTTGTAAGCAGGTTTAGGTTCGGGCATGTGGGCTATCACGTCTTTTACGACGCCTTTTTTTATTTTCCACAAAATCTGCATTACTTGGTCTTCAGCTTTGGTGAGTTGTTTCATGGTTAAAATAATTGTGTTGTTTACCAAAAATAGAACTATTCGATTAGTTTCCAAACTACTCCGTTAGTTTATTTATGCCATTGTTTTTTTTCGCTTAAGTGGGCAGGTCAATTTTCTTTCAAAATTCTTTTCCGAAAACTGAATTTCGGAAGAAAAGAGTTTTGTTGCCTTTAGATTTTTTTCCTTGACGAATAATTTCTTTTTTTTGTAAAATAATTGTTTTGGACTTTGAAAGTCGGCAATTTTTGGAAAAGGAACGGATTGTTTTTTTTAAGGATGAGTAGATGTTTTTTATCCTTTTGAAGACAGATCAGCATAAAGAAAGATATAGAAAATGACTCAGGAAAATGTAGATGTATTAATTTTGGGTTCAGGGCCTGCGGGCTATACCGCGGCTGTGTATGCCTCGAGGGCGAATTTGAATCCTGTATTGTATCAGGGCGGCCAGCCGGGCGGCCAGCTGACTATTACAAACGATGTGGAAAATTTCCCGGGCTATCCCGAAGGAGTAAACGGGCCGGAAATGATGATGGATTTTCAGAATCAAGCGCAGCGCTTCGGAACCGACGTGCGCACTGGACTGGCAACTCAGGTCGATTTTTCAAGTTATCCGTATAAAGTGGTTATCGATGGCCAGCACGAAATTACGGCAAAGTCTGTGATTATTTCTACCGGAGCTTCAGCCAAGTGGCTTGGCTTGCCTTCGGAAGATAAATATAACGGACGCGGCGTATCGGCTTGTGCGGTATGCGACGGGTTCTTTTACCGCGGGCAGGATGTGGCCGTAGTAGGCGCAGGCGATACGGCTTGTGAGGAAGCGACGTATTTGTCGAAACTGTGCAACAAAGTGTACATGCTAGTGCGCAGAGATGAAATGAGAGCTTCGAAGATTATGCAGGCGCGCGTTATGAATACCAAAAACATTGAGGTGTTTTGGGATACTGAAACGGATGAAATTTTGGGAGATGAAAACGGGGTGAACGCTGTCCGCATAAAGAACAAAAAAAACGGAGAGACTCGGGAGATTCCGGTAACAGGTTTTTTCGTGGCGATTGGGCATAAGCCAAATTCGGATATCTTCAAAGGATATTTGGACATGGACGAAGCAGGATATTTGCTTACTAAGCCCGACAGCACCGCAACGAACATCGAGGGTGTTTTTGCCGCCGGCGATATCCAGGACAAAAATTACCGGCAGGCCGTTACGGCAGCGGGAACAGGATGCATGGCTGCGCTGGAAGCAGAAAGATATTTGGCTGAAAAAGAATTAGCATAGTAATGAATAGAATCAATCGTTATGCGGGGGGGCTGATTTTAGTTTTTTTGCTGCTCTGTTCGACGGGAGTTTCGGCAGGAAGTCTAAGAGGCCTCAACTGGTTTCCTTTCGTTAAGAAACAGAAGGCTGTGAAGCTTAGAAGAATTGACGACAGAGAGTTTAAACGCCGTTTGGACTCTCTTCTGTCGTTTGAAATGGCGAAAACCTTTTGTGTAAGCACCATATCAGAGTTGGAGGAAGGGCCTTGTTTCACCCATGTTTCAGGTGGAATAGATATAAAATGCGACTGGGTAAACGAATTTGAATACTTTGGCACTTGGGACAAGGGCACTGTAAATCCCTATAAAGTAGATCCGCTGAAATTGAAAACGCCGGTAATGCTGGAGTTGTGCGACAAGAAAGATTCCACTGCCTGGGTATTTCCGATCAAAAAGGGTCGTATAACTTCAAGATTTGGATGGCGCCGTTATCGCTACCATTATGGGATCGATATGAAGCTGAGAAAAGGCGATCCGGTGCGGGCGGCATTTGATGGTATTGTGCGCATTGCAAGATACAACCGGGGCGGCTACGGCTACTACGTATTGCTGAGACACAAAAACGGACTGGAAACGATTTACGGGCATCTTTCCAAATATATTGTGAAAAGCGGCCAGGAGGTGAAGGCTGGTGATCTGATAGGATATGGAGGAAGCACGGGAAGAAGTACAGGCAACCATTTGCATTTTGAGCTGAGGTATCAGGGAAATCCGATCAATCCGGCGGAGTTTTATGATCTTGAAAAAGCGGAACTGATTTCGGGTCAATACCAAATAGACGAGCATACCTATGCGTATGTGAAGGAAATGCGAAAACGGGTGTATCACCGCATTCGGCGCGGGGATTATTTAGGCAGAATTGCCCGGCGATACCATACTACCATCATAAAAATCTGCCGGCTGAACAGAATTAAAAGCACCACCACCTTGAGGATAGGCCGAAGGCTTCGGGTAAGATAAAGCGAACATACATGAATAATAAGATAGATGTTCTGGTCATTGCCGCGCATCCGGACGACGCTGAACTATTTTGCGGAGGGACTATCCTTAGTCATGTGGCACAAGGAAAAAAGGTTGCGGTGCTGGATCTGACACGTGGAGAATTGGGATCGAGAGGAACAGTGGAGACAAGGACTTCGGAGGCAAATAAAGCTGCTGGAATTCTCGGATTGAGCTTTAGGGAAAATCTGGGGTTTGCTGACGGCTTTTTTCAAAATGACCGCGAGCATCAGTTGCAGATTGTCCGGAAGATCCGCGAGCACAGGCCGGAGCTTATTCTGACCAATGCCGTTCGCGACAGGCACCCGGATCATGGAAAAGCCGCGCAGCTGGTGGTTGATGCTTGTTTTTTATCGGGACTTATAAAAGTGGAAACAGAGTGGGGAGGAAAAATGCAGGAGCCTTGGAGGCCGGCTCACATTTACCATTTTATTCAGACCGATTACATTAAGCCGGATTTTATAGTGGATATATCGAAATTTTTCGAAAAAAAGATTGAAGCTGTATCTGCTTATAAAACCCAGTTTTTCTCAGCCGATTATAACTCTGATGAACCGCAGACGCTTATTTCGTCTCCCGAATACATGAAATTTCTTGAAGGTCGGGCCAGGGAATTCGGACAGGCCGTTCGGGTAGAGTACGGTGAAGGCTTTACAAAAGTAAGAGATTTGGGGGTATCCAGTCTTTTTGATTTGATCTGATGCTGAGATGATTGGGAAAGGACACTGCGGTTGTTTTATGTGCTTCTTGACCGCAAGCGTCCTGTTTCTATAGCTATGCCTACCCGGGCAAGAACCGTGAACAAGAAACAGCCCAGTGCCCAAATGCCGAGAGTAACGCCGATTTCGATTCCTGTTGGCGTGTATTCAACGATTTTTCCCCACGGGCCAGGAATGAAACCCGGTATGATAAGTCCGAAGCCTTTTTCTATCCAGATGGCAAAGAAGAGCAGTCCGCAGGCGAAGTAAAGCAGGCGGAAGTTGTTCCTTGTTCGGTGCAAGCTGAGCATAAGCGTGGCCAGGACGTTGAGTACGACAGAGGTCCACAGCCAAGGCACCAGGGCGTTGTGTCCTTTGAGTCCGAAGAACAGGTAGATGGCGCTTTCGGCGTGGTGGGTAGGAAAATAGAATTCTTTGAATATCTCGGAAAAAAGCATAATGAGGTTAATTTGCGCAGCTCCTGTGACGATAAGGGCAATTTTCCGGATTGTCTTGTCTTCAATAGAGTAGTCGGAGTAGTTTCGGATGACGGATAAAACGATGATAATCAGCGCTGGACCTCCTGCGAAAGCCGAAGCTAAAAAGCGCGGACCGAGCAGAGCCGTGTTCCAGTAAGGCCGGGCCGGGAGCCCCTGGTACAGAAATGCGGTGACCAGATGTATTCCGAGAGCCCAGAGCACCGATATCATAACTCCGGGAATGTAGATCCGCTTGTCGGGAACTTTTCCCTGAAAGCGCATGGCCAGAATGTACAGAGGAATCGTGATGTTGATGAAGAGATAGCCGTTCAGAACGATGACGTCCCAGCTGAGCATGGAATTGGGGAAATTGAAAGAGCTCGTAAGCATGTGCCATGCATCCTGAGGGCCTCCCAAGTCTACAATGACAAATGAAAGACACATTACCAGAGCGGAAACGGCCAGTCCTTCTCCGATTAAAACTGCTTTGGAAAAGTCCATATCCTGAAAAATGTATGCGGGCAGCACAAGCATGACAGCCGCCGCGGCGACGCCAACCAAGAAAGTGAAATTGGAGATGTACAGGCCCCAGCTTACCCGGTCGCTCATGCCGGTAACAATAAGCCCTTTGTCCAGCTGCACGTAATAACAAAAGACGCCAATTAGCATGATTAGCGTCAGCGAGCCCATCCATATGTGGTAAGCTCTGCTGCCGGAAGAGGCTTCTTTCAGTCCTCCTGTTATCATTTGTTTGAATATGCTCATGGGATAGAAGTCTTTTCTTGGAAATGAATGCAGTTTTTAAGAAGGTTTTATTGCGGTTAATCCATGTAATACCAGAACTTGGGTTCTGTTCCCAGCTCTTCTTTCAGCCGAAAAACTTTTTTGTTCTCCAGTATCCATCGAATCTCACTGTTCGGGTCAAGCAAGTTTCCAAATATTCGTGCGCCTGTAGGGCAAGCATCCACACAAGCCGGATTTTTGCCTGCTCTCGATCGCTGAATGCAGAACGTGCATTTCTCCATCACACCTTTGGCTCTAAGCCGGTTGCCTAAGTAGTGCTGGTTTTTATTTACCTCTTTTTGAGAAACTTGGGGCGTAGCCCAGTTGAATCGCCGGCCGTCGTACGGACATGCCGCCATGCAGTAGCGACACCCAATGCACCAGTCATAATCCACGACTACCAGGCCGTCCTTTTCCTTCCATGTGGCTTCAACGGGGCAGACTTCAACGCAGGGCGGGTTGTCGCAGTGAAAACATTGCGTTCCGAGGTAAAAATGGCCGGCGGCTGGTATCTCATGGTAGTAATTATCGTCTGCCTCTTCGAAATTCAATCCTTTGCCGTCTTGTATTTCATGAATGCGGATGTACTGCATCTCTGAGGCCCTGTCCTGGTTGTTTTCTTTCACGCAGGCATTCACGCAGTCCATATAGCCGCGGCATTTTGATATGTTGAAGGCATAGCCGAAAAGTACGTTGGATTCGGCATTGCTGCATGACATATTCAGGTGGTCTCCGGTTTTCTCTTCATAGCGCGTGACCAGCCGCTTTACTGTTGCTTGTTTCTCTTTGTCGGTCATTAGCTTGTAATTCCCTTTGAAAAACTCTTCCCAGTTTAGCTCGGCTTTTTTTAGACTTTTGTCTCCTTTTAAAGGATTGCAGGAACTGGCCAGACCTGAGCCGGCCATCAGGCCAAGCGTCAATTTTTTCAGAGCGCCTCTGCGGCCATCCTTTTTTTCCATAACCTGGGAGTATCCGTCTTTCTTGTTTTCGGCCTCCTTGCTGTCATTTTGGTTTTTGCTGCCAGATAGAAAGGATTGGAATTTATTTTTTTTCATTTTTTGCGAATTTACGGTGTTGTTCATTGAGCTCCCTTTGGGATTCGGGAAATACCAGCACATTGTACCGGGCAGGCCACCGCGGTTTGAATGAAGGATCGTGCGGATCGTGGCAGTTTACGCAAGTCTGCTTGATGACCGGAGGAGCCCAGCCTCCAAGTCTTTTTCCGTGGGAGCCGCCCAGCCAGTCTTTGAACTGGAGGCTGTGGCATTGCTGGCAGTTTTTAAAGCTTTCGTCGTAGCTTATTTCTTTTCCGGTAAGCGAATGCAGGACATTCAAATTCCCCGGTGCGTGGCAAGTCTGGCAGTTCATAACATCTGCCGAAGCATGCTTAAGTTTGATATTCCAGTGGGCTCTTTTTTTATCAGTGTTGGATAATGCAAGTTGGCTGAGAGGCACAGTGTGGCAACTGGCGCAGGGATAATTTATAAGATGTTCGATTCTTTTTGGAACCAGAAATTCGCGTCCTCCTTGCTTGATCTTTATTGTTTGGATGCCGAGTTTGTACGGATTGACGCTTACCTCAACTTCAGGGCTTGTTTTGCCCGCTGTTTTGATTTTGTCAATTAAGCTGGGTTCGTGCTCCTGCTGCGCTTCGTTGCTGTGCTTGTCGTGCGAGCAGGTGATAATTACTAACCCGGCTGCTGCTCCTATGAGGAGCCAAGTGAAGAGGCTCTTTTTTATCATTTTTTTTGCGGGTTACTTTTTTTGAACGCTTTGATGGCACCGGTAAACTTGTCGTTTTCAACATGACATTGCCTGCAGTTGCTCCATTGCGGATGAGGCGTTCGGATTTCTTTAGGAGCTGCGGAACCGGCATGGCATGCCAGGCAGTTTTCCTTGAACTGCAAACCGTGAGGCATAACTACGGGGGCATGCGGAATTGGCGGCTTTTCGAGATTAGGTATGGCATTGTTCTCCCAGTCCGTTAGTTTGAATAGGCCTTTTACGTTCTGAGGCAAGTGGCACTGCCGGCAGTTCAGCATTTCCGGATGAGGAGTTACCGGAGCATAAGCGTTTAATTTGGCCACGAATCCTCCGTTGTCATGGCATTGAAGACATTTCTTTCCGCCAATGTTGCCGTCTCCCACTTCTATAGGGTGAGAAATAATCGGAGGTGCTCCGTGATAGGCTCTTGTTTTGTAGTAAGCGTATAGGCTCCTTTGATGCATTGGATCGTCAGGCATATTCAGATAGTCCAGGGCCAGTTCGTCCCTTCGGAAAACACCGGATTCCACAGGAATAGAGGGCGTCTGCATCGTCGGTTTTATATTCACATAGGCAGGAGTTTCGCCTGAAAGCAGGCTAAATCCTACAACGAAGACCCAGCCCCCCATAATCAGTGTAAAGAGCAAGATCATGAACAGTCGTTTTTGCATACTCTTTTCCTTTTGTGTTAAACAGATCTGATTTTCTCTACCCTAACAGCGCATTTTTTAAAATCCGGCTCTTTGGATATCGGGCAAAAGGCGTCAAGACACAGTTCGTTAATCAGCATATGCTCATCAAAAAATGGAACGAAGACCTGCCCCTCAACCGGTCGTCCTCTTTCGTTTACAGAAGCTGGCATATCCAACGATCCCCGCTTGTTGGTAAGGCGAATGATGTCTCCGGTCTTGATTTGCATGCGTTTGGCGTCTTTCGGATTGATTTCCACGTAAGCGCGGGGCGCGGCCTGGTGCAGCACAGGCACTCTGCGTGTCATTGAGCCGGTGTGCCAGTGTTCCAGAATACGCCCGGTGTCCAGCCAGAAAGGATACTCTGGACTCGGAGATTCAGCAGGCGGCTCGTAGGGTCTTTGCCAGATGACAGCTCTGTTGTTGGGCTTGCCGTAGAACTGGATGCCTTTTTCCGTACAGGCGGGGTCGTATTTTGAATTGTAGCGCCAGTTGGTGCTTTTTCCGTTTACATAAGGCCAAATGGCTCCTGACTGAGTTTTCAGGATGGAAAGCGGCGCCAGCTCATGCGCTTTTCCGGCGTGGAACTGTTTGTATTCTGCATATAGGTCTTCAACGAATGAATCTTCTCGGTAAGGAAACAAATCGCCGAAGCCCATGCGCTTGGCGACTTCAACCGTTTGCACGGCATCCGGCATGGCTTCACCCATAGGTTTGAGCATTTGGTTGAAGTGCTGGGTGCGCCGCTCAGAGTTGCCAAACATACCTTCTCTTTCGATCCACATGGCGGAAGGGAGAATAACGTCTGCAACATCAGTGGTTGGAGTAGGGTATACTTCGGAGACTACGATAAACCGGTCGGGTTTTTCAGCTCCGGCTCGGTAGCGGTTCAGCTTAGGAAGCGAGACCATGGGGTTGGTTACCTGAATCCACATAAAGCGTATGTCTCCGCGGTCCAGTGCGCGGAACATTTCGGTTGTGTGGTAGGTCGGTTTTGGCGGAATGCGCTCATAGGGAACCTTCCATATTTTAGCGGCCAGTTTTCGCGCTTTTTCTTTGGTGACCACTCCTTTGGGTAATTTATGCGTAAAAGTGCCGACTTCTCTTGCCGTGCCGCAGGCGCTGGGCTGGCCGGTCAGAGAGAACGGGCTGTTTCCCGGTTCGGAAATTTTTCCCGTGAGCAGGTGGATATTGTATACCAAATTGTTGATCCACGTTCCTCGGGTATGCTGGTTCATGCCCATGCACCACAAGGACATTACTTTTTTTTGCGGATCGCCGTAGAGCGAAGCCAGGTATTTAATCATTTCCGCAGGCACGCCTGTCAGTTTTTCGACTTTTTCCGGGGCGTAGTCTTTTAGAAAATTTTTATATTCCCGCAGATTTATTGGGGTGGCTTTGTCCTTGAACTTGAACCCGTCTTCCAACCCGTATCCGATATTGGTTTTTCCCTTGTTGAAAGCCACGTGATTCTTCACAAACGTGCTGTTCATCCAGCCGTTGTCGATGATCTCGTAGGCAATTGAATTGGCGATGGCCAGGTCGGTTTGCGGTTTGAAAATAATCGAGTGGTCGGCCGCCACGCTGGTTCGCGTGGTTCGGGTAGCGAGGTCAATAATGGTGGCGTTCCGTTTCAGGCGCTGGTCCAGTAGCCGCGAGAAGAGTACGGGGTGCATTTCCGCCATATTGTTTCCCCAAAGGACGAATACATCCGCATGATCAATGTCTTCGTAGCAGCCCATTGGCTCGTCAGCTCCGAAGCTGGTGATGAAGCCGGCAACGGCGCTGGCCATGCATAGACGCGCGTTGCAGTCGAGGTTGTTGGTGCCGATGCAGCCTTTCATAAATTTGGAGGCCGCATACCCATCGGGGATGGTCCATTGCCCTGATCCGTACATCGCAACGGAGTCTTTGCCGTGTTGCTGTATTGTTTTCTGCATCTTGGATGCTACCAAGTCAAGTGCTTCTTTCATGCTGGTTTCCACCATCCTTCCGTTTTTCTTAACCAGCGGCTTGGTAATGCGGTCTTTTCCGTACAAAGCGAGAATGGAATAGTAGCCTTTCACGCAGCAGGTTCCCTTGTTTACTGCCGAATTGAGGTCGCCTTTCACGGCTATGGCCTTTCCGTCTTTCACACCTATCCGGAGACTGCACCCTACCCCGCAAAACCGACAAGGGGCTTTGTCCCATTTCACGCCTTCGCTGGGCAGGTCCTGTATTTGATCTTCGGCGAAGAGGATGCCCGGAAAAAGGGCTGCGGCAGCAGTGACCGCAGAAAACGCGGCCATTTTTTTCAGAAATTCTCTTCGGCTAGTATCCCTAGCATCCATTGTGATATCCATTGCTTTCTAATAGTTTGTGTTATATCCGGCGATCATGCTTAAAAACTGCAAGCTTTTGAGCTCATTGATTTTTTCGAGCATCTGCTCCTCTTTCTGAATGCTTTCAGCTTCTGATACAATAATCAGTATGTCTTCATTCTGGGCTGGAATGACCTCGCAGCTCTCGAAAGTTTGGAGTTCTTGAATCAGCTGCTCTTTGAGGCCTTGGACAGGATAGGCGATGTAACTTTTGATATGCATGGTAAAAGTTTCACAAATAGAACACCTAGGGCCTGATTTTTTTTTGGCGTTCTTGCCCATTATTCCGCTTTGTAGGAATTTTTTTATAATGAAATCAAAAGGACAGATGGGACAGGGAATGTATGATGGTTTTTGGATTAAATAGCTCTCTGTCAGGTGTTTATTTGGTCTAAATAAAAATGTTTTGCAATGAAAAAGATCAATCTGAGACGTTGGTTTTTAAACTCGTAATACTGAAATTATAACTGAAGGCTGGTTGTGTATGAGTCGCTTTTTTTTGCAAAAAAATGTGATGTAACAATTGTTACAGACATTTTTTACAGGCTTTTCCATTTTTGCATAAGATATCAAAAGCGTGAAATCGAAAATTACACAAATAAATAAGCCATGAAGAAACTCTTTCTTTTATTAGTGAGCGGAATAATCAGCTTCGGGGGGTATGGGCAGACGAAGTCCCTTAGCCTTGCCGAAGCTGTGGAGCTGGCCTCACGGAACAACGGACAGATAAAGGCCAGCCTGCATGAGGTAGCCGAGGCTGAAGGGAAGGCAAAGCAGGCCTGGGCGAACTACCTGCCTCATGTCGGGCTCAGTTCGGATTTTGTGCGCACTGACGACCCGCTGAATGTTTTTGGTTTCCGGCTCATGCAGGGGCAGGTGCAAGCTTCGGACTTTAATCCTGAACTGCTTAATGCTCCTTCTCCGCTGAATAATTTTCAGACGAAAGTAACTGTTCAGCAGCCGCTGTTCAACTGGGACGGCTACTTGGAGCAGGGAGCGGTAAAAGCTCAGCTAAAGTCAAAGCGTTTTTCGGCAATCCGCGCAAAGGAAGCGGTATTGCTTGCCGTAAAGAAACAGTATTTTGCTGTAAGTCTGCTGGATGAACAGGCAAAGGTGGTGGAAAGGGCGCTGAAGACCGCGAAAGCCAATCAGAAAGTTGCGCAGGACAATCAAGAGGAAGGTTATTTGAAAGAGGCGGATTTGCTTGAGGTAAATGTCTATGTTTTGCAGATTCAGAGCGAACTTTTGAAAGTTGAAAATCAGCTTCAGGCCGCCCGGGATTATCTGCTTTTTATGCTGCAGCTTCCCCAGGAAACAGATTTGGTGCTTACTGACGCGCTGGAAGATTTGAAGGTAAGCCGGCGTCCTGAAACGAAGCTTTCCGATTTTCGGACCGATGTGCAGGCGTTTGCTTACGGAGTGAAGGCGATGGAAAAGATTCACAGAGCTTCTCAGCTTAAGTTTTTCCCGCGCTTGAATGCCTTTGGAAATTTGGCATGGAACAGCGAACAGGCTTTTGACGGCACGCAGGATAATTTTATGGTGGGAGTAAGGCTTTCGTGGTCTTTGTTTTCGGGTATGCGCAACTGGGGCGGCATGAAGGCTTCGCAAGCTAAACTGGCGAAGATGAATCAGCAGTTTCAGGATTTCAGACAGCAAAGTCAGCTGGAGCTGGAGAAGGCTTCCCGAAAAATTGATTTGAAAACTGTACAGCACCAAATGGGGCAGGAAGCCAGCCGGCAGGCTGAGGAAAACTTGCGGATCCGGATGGACCGGTTCGGCGAGGGACTGGAAAAAACCAGCGATTTGCTGCAGGCGCAGACTTTGGCTTCTCAGAAAAAGCTGGAGGCTCTCAGGGCTTTGTACGATTTGAAAATTTCTAAACTTGAGTTCAACTTTTTACAACAATAAATATAAACCATGAAAATATTCACAAATAGCTTTTGGGTGGCTAGTCTTGTATTATTGATGTGGTCCAGCGCGTGCCGTTCAGATAAGGCGGACAAGAAAGAACAGCCAAAGGAGCGGATTCAGGCAACTTTGGTTGTGGCCAAACGCGAGATGAAGGCCAATCAGCTTCGCTTTTCGGCCCGTGTGATGCCCCGCAGGCAGGCAAAGATTTCGACCAAGCTTATGGGGCATGTAAAGGAAGTTCTGACTGAGGAAGGGCAGCTGGTAAGCAAAGGGCAGCTGCTGGTTCGGCTGGACAACAAAGATCTGAAGGCCAAGAAGGAGCAGGTGCTGGCAGAGAGGAAGGCTGTGGAAACCCAGCTGAAAAATATTCGGAAGGATTATGAGCGGATCAGCAGACTTTTCGAAAAGAAAAGCGCCTCGGAAAAGGAAATGGATGATATTCAGACGGCATTCGAGTCGACAAAGGCAAAGCTGCAGGCGGTTAAAAATCAGGCTGCCGAGCTTGACCAGCTGCTTTCATACAGTTTGCTTAAAGCGCCTTTTTCCGGTACGGTGTCCAGGAAATTTCTGAATGAAGGCGACCTGGCGAGTCCGGGCATGCCGGTGATTGCAGTGGAAGGGAACGAGAGCTTCAAGGCTGTGGGGCGTGTGCCTGAAAAGGACATTGCTTTGCTGCGAAAGGACAGCGGGGTGGAGGTGTATGTGGAGGCGATCGGGAAGTCGCTGCCGGCAACAATAAGCCAGGTAAATTACAGCAACCGTTTTTCGGGAGCACAGTATGAGGTGACGGCTCTGCTGACCGGAAAAGACGAGGCGCTGCGCTCGGGAATGCACGCCTATCTGTTGCTTGCCGGGCAAGAAAGACAGGGGCTAAGCGTGCCTGCGGAAGCGCTGGTGCGCCGCGGGCAGTTGAAAGGCCTATATGTGGTAAATTCAGACAAGGAAGCTAAGCTCCGGTGGGTAAGAACAGGAAAAGCCAGGAATGGAAAAGTGCAGATTCTTTCGGGACTGAAAGAAGGAGAAACCTATGTGCTGAAGGCGAAAGGCCGGATCAGAGACGGAGTTTCTGTTTTGTGATTTTTATTTGAAAATTAAAGAAAGACTTAATGTTGTTTTCCTGACAACAGGCATTTGAGCAGTAGAGAGCGAGAATTGTCGTGAAAGCAGCATTTGATCAATATTAAAATTATTTTAAATGAAAACAGGATTTGCAGGAAAACTGGGAAAAAGCTTGATAAACTCCAAGCTGACTCCGCTGCTGATGATTGCCGTTCTGGCTATCGGTTTTTACGCCAGCATGCTGACTCCAAGAGAGGAGGAGCCTCAGATTGATGTTCCGATTGCCGATATTCTGCTGCAGTATCCGGGTGCTAACCCGCAGGAAATAGAGTCACGTGTTGTAGAGCCTTTGGAAAAGTTGCTGAGCAACGTGGACGGAGTTGAGTATGTGTACTCCAATGTGCTGCCGGAACAGGCGATGCTTGTGGTTCGCTTTTATGTTGGAGAGCAGGTGGAAATGAGTTTTGTGAAAATGTACAATGAGCTCATGCGCAATATGGATCAGTTTCCGCAGGGAGTGAGCCTGCCGCTGATTAAGCTCCGTGGAATTGACGACGTTCCGATGATGAGTCTAACACTGTGGAGCGACGGGTACGATGATTTTATGCTCCGCAGAATGGCCGGAGAACTGGCCGATGAGCTTAAGCGGATCCCGGAAGTATCGACTACCAAGCTGATCGGCGGGCGAAGCCGGCAGATACGGGTGGAGCTTAACCGGGAAATGATGGCAAGCTACGGCGTGGATCCGCTGCTGGTGACGCAGGCGATTCAGGCAGCCAACAGCCAGATGGGTTCGGGCAGGTTCGCGCAGAACGACCGGGAGTTTTTGGTGGAAACCGGCAACTTTATCCGTTCGCAGGAGGATTTGGAAAATCTGGTGGTCGGAAGACAGGGAATGTCTCCGGTTTATCTTAAACAAATTGCGCAGGTAACCGACGGCGCGCAGGAGCCTACTCAGTATGTGCATTTTGCGCTGGGCAATGCCCGCGAGGACCAGGAGGAGCTGAAAGGGCAGGAGTTTCCGGCCGTGACAATTTCCATTGCCAAGAGAAAGGGAGCAGATGCCATGCAGATTGCAGACCGGATACTGGCAAAGGTGGACCGGCTTAAGCCTACGCTCTTGCCGGAAGAGGTAAAGGTAACCGTTACGCGGAATTACGGAGAAACCGCTTCAAAAAAAGTAAGCGAGCTGCTGCTTCATCTGATAGGCTCAATTATCGCCGTGAGTATCATCGTGACGCTGGCTATGGGCTGGCGCGGCGGTTTGGTGGTGTTTCTGTCAGTTCCCGTAACCTTTGCGCTGACTTTGCTGACTTATTATCTGCTGGGCTACACCTTGAATCGCATTACGCTTTTCGCTTTGGTGTTTGTTACGGGTATCGTTGTTGACGATTCGATTATTATTGCCGAAAACATGCACCGGCATTTTAAACTTGGCGGCAAATCAAAATGGCAGGCGGCCATTGATTCGATAAACGAAGTAGGGAATCCGACGATTCTGGCCACATTTACTGTGATAGCTTCAGTGTTGCCTATGGTTTTTGTGTCGGGATTGATGGGACCGTACATGAGTCCGATGCCAATCGGCGCTTCTTTTGCCATGATGTTTTCCCTGCTCGTAGCGCTTTTGGTAACACCGTATTTAGCGTATCGGCTGATTAAATTCGAGGAAGGCGGAAACAATGAAAAGCCATACGATCTGAAGAAGACATTCATTTACAGAAGCTATTCCAGGACGATGAAGCCGTTGCTTGAAACGCCTTGGAAGCGCTGGGCGTTTATCGGGGGGACAGCTGTTTTGCTGATGGGGTCTATGTCGATGTTCTATTTTCAGTCCGTGACTGTAAAGATGCTTCCGTTCGACAACAAGAATGAATTTCAGGTGATTATTGACATGCCCGAAGGCACTACTCTTGAGCGCACAGCCGTGGTTGCCTCGGCAATTGGGGATTACCTGCAGGACGAGAAATACGTGACAAACTATCAAACGTATGCGGGCACTTCGGCACCGATCAATTTCAACGGATTGGTGAGGCACTATGATTTCCGAAGCGGCTCGAATGTGGCTGACATTCAGGTGAATTTGGTTGACAAATCCGAACGGAGTCTGCAAAGCCATGATATAGCCAAGGCCATGCGCCCGAAAATTCAGGAGATTGCAAGAGCTCACGGAGCGAATGCTAAAGTGGTGGAAGTGCCACCGGGACCTCCGGTGATATCGACTTTGGTGGCCGAGATTTACGGTCCGGAAGAATCTGTCAGAAAGGCGATAGGAGAGGAAGTCCGGAAGATTTTTGCAGGCATACCGGGCGTGGTTGACATCGACGGGATGCGTGAGGAAGACCAGACGGAGTATAGGTTTGCTGTGGACAAGGGGAAGGCCGGGGAAAGGGGCATCGCAAGCCAGCAGGTTGTCCGGGCTATGAACTTGTCGCTAAGCGGGATGAACGTGGGGCGCTTGTATCAGGAAAATGAAAAAGAAGGA
>JAKSBZ010000388.1 GCA_022360875.1 Cytophagales bacterium
AAAAAGAAAAAGAAGTTCAGTATCAAAATCGGAAAGCTGACTCCGACCGAGCAGCCCATCTCGCTAAGAAAAGGCGACACGCTTATCCTCCACCGAAAAGCCATTGTTGGACAAAGAGCCATTTACGACGACAGCGGGCAAATCGTGCAGCCAGCCCATGTTTCCTGCCAAGCAGAAGAAATCTTCAGCTCTGTCACGCCTGGCGAACGTATGTTTTTTGACGACGGCAACATCCTGACAAAAGTGGAACAAGTCTCTCCCGACGAAATTCACGCAGTAGTGATGCGTACTAAACCAAACGGCGGAAAACTCAAAGCAGAGAAGGGAATCAACCTCCCGGACACAATCCTGAAGCTGGAAGGACTGACGGAAAAAGACAAGCAAGACCTTAAATTCATCGTCGAGCACGCCGATATCGTCAATGCGTCCTTTATCAATACCGAAAAAGATGTGCGGCAGCTTTTCCGAACGCTTGCCGATTTAAACTGTCCGGAAGACTTCGGAATTATTTTAAAAATTGAAACTTACCGGGGACTTATCAATCTGCCCCGGATAATGCTGGAAGCCATGCAACGCAAAAACATCGGAGTGATGCTGGCCCGAGGCGATCTGGCCGTAGAATGCGGCTGGGAAAATCTGGCAGTCATTCAGGAGGAAGTGCTGCGGCTGTGCGAGGCCGCTCATGTGCCGCTGGTATGGGCCACGCAAGTGCTGGAAGACCTGGCCAAGCAAGGCAAACCCACGCGGGCAGAGATTTCGGATGTCTCCCTGGCTTCCCGCGCCGAGTGCATCATGCTCAACAAAGGGCCGTACATTATCAAAACCATCAGAGTCCTGGACAAGGTTATCCAGAGCATGCAAAAGCACCGAAAAAAGCGCTCGCCAATGCTTCCTGAATTTTCCGACCAGTACCGCTTCCGTGTTGACTGATTCCGGACTATCAGCTTGCTTTCACCAAAAGAGAAACCGGGATAATTGGCTTACTTTTTTCTGCCGTAGACTTCTTCAATCAGCGTAGCCACCAAGCCCGTCCATCCTGTCTGGTGCGAGGCTCCCACACCCCGAGAGGTGTCTCCGTGAAAATACTCGGGAAAAATCAGCAGATTTTCGAAATGCGGATCCCTGTAGAGCGGATGCTTGTCGTTTATCGGCCGGTCGCCGTTTTCATCCTTTCGGAAAGCCCAGATCAAGCGCTTGGAAATCTCATCGGCGATATAGCACAAATCTTTCTGCACGCCGGATCCTGTTGGAAACTCGACTTTGAACGAGGGACCGAAGAAATCGAAATAATCGCGGAGCGCGTGAATGAGCAAATAATTCATCGGCAACCATATCGGTCCCCGCCAATTCGAATTCCCGCCGAAAAGATAAGTATCTGATTCTGCGGGCGCATATCGAATATCGTAATTCTGACCTTGTATTTCTATGTGGTACGGCTCTTCATGCACTTTTGACAATGCCCTGATGCCTCCTTTTCCTAAAAATTCAGATTCATTTAAGAGATTCTTTACCAATCGCTTCAACCGCTGGTGATTGACCATGGAAAACAGAATCCCCTTCTTTTCCTCCATGTTTTCAATCACCTGATATTTTCCAAGCTCGCGCCTGTAATTGTAAAACCACTGCAGTCTGTGCAAGAAATCAGGGATATGGCTCAGCTCTTTATGACGCACAAGTGTAACCGCAAACAGCGGAGAAAGACTCACCAGCGAGCGAACCTTTATTGGAATATATTCATCATTTGGAAGCTGAAGAATGTCGTAGTACATACCGTCCTCCTCGTTCCACGCTCCTATCCATTCCTCATCTCCTTTGTTCAGCGATTCCGCGATGTACACAAAATGTTCGAAAAACTTAGTGGTTACATCTTCGAATGAGCTGTCGTATTTACAGATCTCAATCGATATCTTCAGCATATACAGAGAAAACATTGCCATCCAGCTGGTTCCGTCTGCTTGCTCGAGCTGTCCTCCCTCAGGCAGGTTTTTGCTCCGATCGAAAACTCCGATGTTATCAAGCCCAAGGAATCCGCCCTCAAACACGTTCTTTCCGTGCGAGTCCTTTCGGTTAACCCACCAAGTGAAGTTCAGCATCAGTTTTTGGAAAACACGCTTCAGAAAATTCACATCTCCTTTTCCAGTTTCCTTTTTCTCAAGCTCATACACTTTATAGGTAGCCCAGGCGTGAACAGGCGGATTTACATCCCCAAAGTTCCATTCATAAGCAGGAATCTGTCCGTTGGGATGCATATACCATTCGCGCATAATGAGAATCATCTGATCCTTGGCAAACTGCACATCCAGTTGAGCCAGAGTGATGCAGTGAAAGGCCAAATCCCAAGCGGCATACCAGGGATACTCCCATTTATCGGGCATGGAAATAATGTCCTGGTTGTTCAGCGTCCGCCAATGAAAATTTCTTCCCGTCAGCCGCTCCTTCGGAGGTTTGGGCTGCCCTTTGTCTCCGTCAAGCCACCTCTCTATGTCAATATTGTAATACTGCTTCGACCAGAGCATGCCGGCAAATGCCTGGCGCTGTATCAGCTGAAGTTCAGCATCGCGAACGTCCGTGCACACTTTTTTATAAAAGCTGTCGGCTTCCGAAATACGTTCCTTAAAAATCTCTTCATATTTTTTTCCAAAAGGAGTTCCGGTGATTTTTTCCTTAACCAGCCTCATATGAACCACCGCCTTCCCTTTTCCCTTGATCACATACTGATACAAGGGCGCGAATTTGGTTCCCGAGCTTCTGCTTTCGACAACGGAGTAATCATCGTTTAGCAACGCATCGTGAAAAGCATCCTTTACATATGGAGACTTGTTTTTTTCTCCAAAAACCCTTTCCCTGTTGGTTTCATTTTCCGTGAACATCAAGCGAGAAGGGGTTTGAAAATAAAAATGATAAGTGCCCAGCGTTTCATGCACCAGCGCCAAACGGCTCCAGTTGCGGCTTTGCTCCGCCAAACTAATTTCCGGCTTGATATCAATCAAGCCAAAGTCCCAAAGGTTTCTGAACCACAACTGAGGAACAATGGAAAGCGGCGCTTCATTCTCAGAACGATTGAACGCCGTAATCCTGACGAGAATATCCTCAGCGCTCCCTTTTGCATACTCCGTCTGAACATCAAAATACTTGTTTTCATTGAACACTCCGGTGTCCAGCAGTTCAAACTCCGGATCATTCAGTCCTCTTCTGCCGTTCTCATCTATAAGCTCCCGGTAAGGAAACTCTTGCTGCGGATATTTATAAATATGCTTCATATACGAATGACTCGGCGTACAGTCCACATAATAATAAAGCTCTTTGCCGTCTTCGCCGTGGTTGCCTTCGGCTCCCGCAAGTCCAAAAATTCGCTCTTTGATAATCGGATCGGCTCCGTTCCACACAGCTGTCGAGAAACAAAGCCGCTGCTGATCGTCGGAAATGCCTGCTATTCCGTCCTCGCCCCAGCGGTAAGTTCGTGAACGGGCATGATCGTGCGGCAAATAATCCCATGCTTCTCCGTCAGGACTGTAATCTTCCCGGACTGTCCCCCACTGCCGCTCACTTAGATATGGTCCCCACTTCAGCCATGGCTTTTTATTCTGATAATTTTCATCAAGTCGTTTCTCTTCAGCGGTTTTCATCGTAATGGGTTTGATTTAACTATTAAAACATTTTTGAATCAGCCTCCCGTGGCAAAGCCGGGATACAACGTCATTCCTCCGTCGACAAACAGAGTTGCTCCGTTCACATAATCCGAATCATCGGATGCCAGCCAAACAACAGCCTTTCCAATATCGTCGGGCTCTCCCACCCTCTTGTATGGAATAAGCTTCAGAAGCTCCTGCTCAGCGGAAGGCGTAGACCAGACCGATTCGTTGATCGGCGTTTTGATTGCTCCGGGGCCAACGGAATTCACTCGGATCTTATAGGGAGCAAGCTCCTGCGACATCGTCTGCATCATAAGCCTAACGCCGCCTTTTGAAGCCGCATAATTCACATGTCCCGCCCATGGAATGATCTCGTGCACTGAACTCATGCAAATTATTTTTCCGCAAGCCTTCGATACCTCCGGCCGGAGCCCTCGCCTTAGAAACTCTTTCACCGCTTCCCTGGCACAAAGAAACTGTCCGGTAAGATTTACCCGAAGCACAAACTCCCAATCCTCCAAGCTCATCTCCCAGAATTTGGCATCACGCTGCAGACCGGCGTTGTTTATCAAAATATCTATAGTCCCGTACAGCTTGAACAACTGCGCAAACATCGCCTGCACCTGTTTCTCATTGCTGACATCGGCATGCAGCGCAACAGCTTCGCCCCCTTTATCCCTAATGATCTTCAAAACTTCCTCAGCGGCATGTTCATTGGCAACGTAGTTCACAACCACTTTCGCTCCCGCCTCCGCCAAGGCAATCGCCACTGCTTTTCCGATGCCCGAATTGGCACCGGTAACCAAAGCGATTTGTCCGCTCAGCGTTTTAATATTTTTCTTCATCTGTTGTCGATGGTTTTTCAATGGTCAGATAGAACACAACTTGCAACCAGGCTCCTCATATATGCTAAGCCCGATTTCCGTATATATTACATACTTATTTACATTGGTTTCTTCGATGCCGATCTCCATTGCTTAAGGAGATGATCTCCCACCCGCAAGGCATTGGCCATGATGGTCAGAGACGGATTAACCGCACCGCTGGATGGAAAGAAGCTTCCGTCCACCACATACAAATTTTCTAAATCGTGTGCTTTGCAGTTAACATCCAATACCGACGTTTCGGGGTCAAGACCGAACCGGCATGTGCCGCACTGGTGCCCGATACCCTGAATCGGAATTTTTCTTCTGAAATACAGCGACAATGGGATAATATCGTTTCCGCAGTCAATCGATCTTAACAGCCGCGACCATTTTTTCATCAGCCGCTCAAAACCTTTCAGATTGTTCTCTTTGTAGTGCAGATGAATTTTTCCGTCTTTTACCTGCACCCTGTTTTCAGGATCGGGCAGGTCTTCGCCCGTAAGCCACCAGTCTATTGAATGAGAAGCCATTTTCTCCAAGACGAATTTTGGCGTGAAAGGAGGCGCATCGGCGGCCAGCATGTCTTTATTCACTTTGCCGAGCAGCTGCACATGACCCATAGGATAACTGAATTCCTCGTCTCCCCAATAAAAATCATTGCAGGCCAGCGTTTTCTGAAATGTTGTCGGATTGGGTTTGGAAGTCACGCCCAGGATTGCGCCGTTGTTGTGCTTCATGAAATTCCTGCCAACCATTCCCGAACGGTTCGCCAGTCCCTCCGGGTGGTGCTTGTCTCTTGAATTCAGCAGCAGAACCGCCGAATTGACAGCCCCGCAGGCCACAATAACCGTGTCTCCGGAAACTTTCTGAATCTTCCCGCCTTTTTCAAACTCCACCTCTGTGATGCGGGAGCCATCTGAACTGGCATAAAGCCGCGTCGCCGTGGCTCCGGTAATCAGCTCCACGCTCGGCTTCGACAGCTGAGGACGGACACAGTCAATGTCCGCATCCGATTTGGCATTTACCAGACAGGGAAAACCGTCGCAGGTATCGCAGCGGATACAAGCGCTCATATGAGGTGATTCTTCATTCAGCTTTACGCCCAAAGGAATCGGAAACGGATTGAGACCTTTCTTCTTAAGCAAATCGCTGACCTCCTGTATGCGGGGCTCGTGGCTTACTGCCGGAAATGGAAATTCTCCGGACGAAGGAGGCTCGGTTTTGTCTTCGCCTTTAGTTCCGTGTACGGAATAAATGCGCTCGGCCTGTGTGTAGTAAGGCTCCAGTTCGCTGTAAGCAATCGGCCAGGCGGGCGAAATGCCTCCGTGATGGCGGATCTCCTGAAAGTCCTGCTCTCTCAAACGAAACAAAGCGGCGCCGTAGACTTTCGTGTTGCCGCCCACCCAGTAACCAGTGCCCGGAACAAACTCTCTTCCTTTGCTGTCGCTCCATTTTTCGCTAGTATGGTACCGTTCATCCTTAAATACCGAGTTGGTGTCCCAGTTGTCCTTTTCTTTAGGAAGAAATCCGCCTCTTTCCAGCACCAGTATGCTCAGGTTATTATCCGGCTCGGCCAGCTTTCTGAGAATAGTTCCACCTCCGGCGCCCGTCCCGATGATTACAACATCATAATTGGCCTTCATAGAGTTTTATTTAAATATTTTCCTTAAATAAACCTCTTCCCTGGGGTGATGTTTTTATAAATAAAAATAGGGTTTCAAAAAATTGCCGAAAGCACAAAAAAGACGAGGGAATCTCAAAGCAAAGTTTCTTTCCAATTTGCCGACCGCCATCCCCGAAAAAACATCATTTGCGCTTTATTCAGCCGTACTTCAAGTTTGCAAGTAGGCACGGACAAAATTCTCCCGGAATGCCCTGCCGATGGGAACAACCTGTCCGCTGTCAAAAAAAATCTGATTTCTGGACACCTTTATTATATTGGACACATTCACTACATACGACTTGTGAACCTGCGCAAACTGCTGAGCCGGAAGCTTCTCGGCCCAGTATCGAAGCGGGCTGCTTGTCAAATACTTTTTCTCCGCTGTAAAAATTTCTGTGTAGTCCAGCTCCGACTTGATGAAAAGAACAGATTCAAGCTTAACTCTTAGGTGATCATGCCCCGACTTGATGAACAGCACATCCAAAGGCTTCTCCACCTCGTAGACTTTCTCATTATTCTCTTCCTTTCCTTTTTTCACCTTGGAAACCGCTTTCACAAAACGCTCAAAAGAAAATGGTTTCAGCAAATAGTCTGTTACATTCAGCTCGTAGCCCTCCAGCGCATATTCCGAATAGGCCGTGGTCAGGATCACCTGAGGCTGCACTGGCAGTATTTTAAGAAATTGCAGACCAGAAATTTTCGGTAGATGAATGTCCAAGAAAATCAAATCAACAGAATTGCCCTTCAAAAACTCCAGAGCGGTAAGCGCATCAGAAAAGCATCCTTCCAAAGCCAATGTTCCCAAATCCTCAATATATTTTTTCAGCACTCTTTGGGCCGGCGGCTGGTCGTCGATTATTATGCAGCTAATCATTCGTCTTCGGTCAGTTTAATCCTTAGGTTCACTTCGTAATGTCCTTCTTTTCGGGCAAAAGACAGCTTATGGCTCCCGGGATACAGCAATTCCAATCGTTTTTGCACATTCTCAAGCCCCAAGCCCTGAGACAGCTGCTTTTTGTTGGCTTCGTGCTGGTACGTATTGCTGCAGAAAAAACAAAATTCGCCTTCATCAGACAATTTCATTTCAATAGAAATTTCAATGCCCCTTGACTGGCTTGCCATGCTGTGCTTAAAAGCATTCTCAATAAACACAGACAAAATCAAAGGAGCTATCCTGTATCTTCCGCTAACAGGCATAGTCTTAAACTCAACACGTCCGCGATCTTCGATTTGTAACTTGTAAAGCGCCGTAAAATTCTTCAAATGCCGGATTTCCTTGTCGAGGCTCACATAATTCTCCCGGCAGTCGTGCAGCATATAGCGCAAAACCGACGACAGCTCCAGAATAATCGCCGGAGTTTTTGGAGAATTCTCAATGGCGTAAGAATAAAGATTGTTCAGGTTATTAAACAAAAAATGAGGATTAATCTGATTTTTCAAAAACTGCAGCTGACTTTCTTTGACGGCCACCTGCAGCTGGTCTAGCTTCTGCTGCTTGCGCGTGGCGTCCCAGGCGAACTTGAAACCTGCCAGAATAGCTACCGGAGGAAGAATATCAGCCAAACTGTACAATATTCCCGGAAAGCGTCTGCCTCGCGTATACGGATAAAACACCTTTTCAACCACAAATTCCTCCAGCAAAATCATCAGCACAAGTACAACCAGGACACTTGCCGCAAAACTGATATATTTTTTTTTGTAATAAAGAGTCGGCAAAAAGAAGTAATTGATCAAAAACGCGCCTAATGCATAGTTCAGGAAAAACCAAAACTGGCTCCACACAAAACAATTGCTTTTTTTGTCAAATGCAATAAAAAGGAAAAGCAGCACATGCAGCAGCAACTGAAAGCCCCATTCATACTTCTTTTTTGACCGGTTTATGCTGCTTGTTTCCATAATGTAAACATACAAAATATCAGCACGTGTTGCCTTTCTTTTCTTTGATCAACGGAATCTCTCCCGTCAACGGCAAATTTTTACCGTCTAGCTGCTTCTGTCGTTTGCCCTGACAAATATGCCGTTCAACGATTTTTTTTTCATCCCCCAAAAAAACCTATGATCTTCAAATTAACCTAAAAACAAAACATAAATTATGAAGTACTACTCTCTGCTTATAAGTCTGTTTTTCTGCCTGCTGGCTCCCTTTGCTGATGGAACAGAAAAACCCAAGACAACCATCAAAGGCAAAATTGTGGAAGCCCGAAGCCAGCAGGCTATCGAGTTTGCCTCCGTTTTGCTGATCGATAAAACTACGCGAAAAACCGTGGCTGGCATCACCAGTTCTGCCGACGGCCGGTTTACTCTGGTCACCGAGAAGAAGAATTTTTTCATCGAAATCCGCTTCATGGGCTTTGTCAGCCAGCAGTTCGAAAACTTCAGCATCCGGGACAATACAATCGATCTGGGTGTAATTTCACTGAAAGAAGATTCCAAAATGCTGCAAGGGGTTGTGGTTGAAGGGCAAAAATCCCAAACTGAGTTCAAACTCGACCGCCGGGTTTTCAATGTGGGATCGGACCTGAGCATCTCCGGCGCCAGCGCGCTGGAAGTGCTTGACAACGTTCCGGCTGTGGACGTGAACATCCAGGGACAGGTAAGCCTACGCGGCAGCACGGGAGTGAATATCCTGATCAACGGAAAACCGTCGGTGCTTTCGGGAAATGAAGGAGGAAACGCGCTGGGCACCATCACGGCCGACA
>JAKSBZ010000347.1 GCA_022360875.1 Cytophagales bacterium
GCATGAGGACCGCCGAATCCCATAGGCACGCCGAAGCGCTGCGTGGTTCCGACCACGGCGTCGGCGCCCATTTCTCCGGGAGGAGTCAGCAGCGTTAAGCTCAGCAGGTCGGCCGCCGCGGCTACTTTTATATCATTCTCATGGGCTTTCTTTATGAACGTTCGGTAATCGGCGACTTCCCCGTTGGCGTTCGGGTACTGAAGCAGCGCGCCGAAGAGCGTCTCGTCATTTGTGTCGAGTTCTTCGAATTTGCCTACAAGCAGCTCAATGCCCACTGGCGCGGAGCGCGTCTGCAGCAGGCTCAGCGTTTGCGAAAATATGTTTTCGTCGACAAAGAATCTGTGGGCCGTTTTCTTTTTGGCTCCTTTTCGCTGGCCGTAGAACATGCTCATTGCTTCGGCGGCTGCCGTTCCCTCGTCCAGAAGCGACGCATTGGCCAGATCCATGCCGGTCAGGTCGCTGACCATGGTCTGGAAGTTGATCAGCGCTTCCAGCCTTCCCTGCGCTATTTCTGCCTGGTATGGCGTGTAGGCCGTGTACCATCCGGGATTTTCCAGAATGTTGCGCTGGATAACCGCTGGCGTGTGCGTGCCGTAGTAGCCCATGCCGATGAAGCTTTTGAATACTTTGTTCTTCGACGCAATAGCTTTGAAGTTCTTCAGAAATTCTTCTTCGGTTTGGGCCGCAGGGAGATTCAGCGGCTGCGGCAGGCGTATGTTTTCCGGGACAGTTTCGCAGATAAGCTGCTCAATGCTTTCCACCCCGATGGTTTGTAACATTTTTCTCAGTCCGGCTTTGTCGCTTCCGTTGTGGCGGTCCGCAAAGCGTTCGTGTTCGTGTATGTTAATATGGGTCATTTTAAGGGTTTTTTGTGTGTGAACTGTTGTCGGTCGTATATGAGTGCATATTCATATAACGTTGTCTGATAGCGGTAAAGGTAAATGAAAAAATGAAAATTCAGTCCGGTTTTGCAATGAAAAAATGATTCTTTTTTACTTTATATCTTTCTTTTTTTCAAATTGATACGGGTTTGCAGCAGAAAAATACAGGTTAAAAAAAACGGCAGGGAGCAGGCGGGGTTTGTATTGCTTTGGCTGAGGCTGGAAACAGCCAGGAAGCGGGCGGTTGGGTTTCCGGATGCTGTTGAAGAAGGCTGTCAATTTCAGCTTAAGAATAACAGTTTTTGGATCAGCAAATCGAGGGGGGGTAATGTTATTTTATCAATTTTTCTAAAGAATCTATTAACGCATCTATAGAAGAACGCTTGTGCTGATTTAAAGAGCTTTTTGGCTTTTTAACAACACATTTTGCAACTTCACTTTTTAGTTGAGCTTCTATATTGTCATCCCAAGGCTTTCCTTGACAGTGGAAAACATCTTTCATTCGATCAGACCATTTTTTATTACTTTTAAAGTGTGGTACGTTGAGCTGTATACCATATCTAGCTTCAATATCTTTTTTGTATATTTCTTTATCGAGGCAATCTTCAAATTCAGAATCGTTCATACCTGCACAATTTATAAAAGTTAAATTAGCTAGTTCTAATTCACCATCTTTTAAAGCTTTTTGCTGTGCCTTTCTACCTTCATCATCATTATCTAATAATACATGAAAAAGACAAAGAGTATTTTGTAGTCTATTCAGTTGATATGATAGATTACTAGCTCCTCCAATTTTTTCAATAATCAATAAATTCTGATCTATTGCTTTCCTGATTTTTTCACTTAATGATGGTAATAACGATGATAATGCTACTACATCTTCTTTGCCTTCAACAACTAAAACATAACTGGCGTGTTGAAGGTTATCAGAAGCCTTTATGCCCAATAATTCTCTAATCTGGTTTACACTTTTTGCTGGGTGAACGTTTCCAGAATCAACAATTATGTTTGAAGAAACATTTTTCCTGTCTACAAATAAAGGGCTATGTGTCGATAAAATAACTTGATTTGAATCTGTTAA
>JAKSBZ010000350.1 GCA_022360875.1 Cytophagales bacterium
CTGAAACAATACCTGAAATGTACAATAAAAAGAAGACAGACAAGAAAGCTGTTTTTTTCAAATGCATAATAATTTTTTTTATAATATATTTCAAACCAATGTACCGCCCACACAGGATATGAAACTCATCTCCAGCGTAATCAATGTTGTACACTTCCACAAAGGTAAAGGGAAAAGAGATAAAACAGCACTAGCCGACAAAGCAATTTCAGCTTGTCATGGCAACCATACAGGAAAAAAAACTGTATAATGATAAGGTTGTGCTTTTGCACCCAGCTGCAAAAAATTGCGCCTTTCAACGAAATGTAAAGTGAGGCCTTTCTTTTTTTTGTAACTTACTCTTTTATCACCATAACCCAAATATATCATGACATTCAAAGAGCAGTTTCAGCTTTGGTTAAAGTACGAAAGAGACACTCAAATAAAAATAATCGAATCTCTGAACACTGTTCCCCAAACACACACAAACAACGAAAAATTCGGAAAAGCATGCAGTCTTTTAATGCACATTGTCAATTGTCGCTTTCTCTGGCTAAACCGCATCGGTTTTATTGAAGAAAAACCAAGCGATATTTTCCCGAAACTGAGCTCTATTACCGGATTGAAGGAAGGCGCGCTTCAGAGTTATAAAATATGGACCAAATTCTTCGATGAAACCCACGAAAGCGAAATGGACTTTCCTATTACCTACCGCAACCTGTCCGGACACCCCTACACCAAAACCCTCTACGAAATCCTCTCCCACCTTCACGGGCACTCGGTCTATCACCTTGGGCAAATCAATTCTCTGATACGGGAACTTGGAGGCAAACCCTGCTGTGCCGACTTTATTTACTGGACAAATGAACAACTGGTAGAAGAAGAATGAGCAAAAGACTGCACGAACACCAGCGCATAATCGCCGACCAGCTCCACAAAGCCACCCGGCTGGACCATTACCTGTCTATTTCCCTGAAAAACAAAAGCCGGAACCAAATTCAATCGTATATCCGCGAAGGGAAAATCACTGTCAACGGACAGCGGACCAAAAGCAGTTACACCGTCAAAGGAAAGGATGTAATCGTATTGTACGAGGCTTTCGAGCTGGAAAAAGAACTTCGATCTCTGGAAGTATCGCTGGATATTCGGTACGAAAGCCCGGAGCTCATCGTCATCAACAAGCCGGCGGGCATGCCTATGCACGAAGGACTCAGTAATTTCGGAAACAGCCTGCTCAATGCCCTGAAAGCGCATTACAAACTCACCGGCCAGCAGCACTGCCTGCTGGAAAACGCTCTGGTGCACCGAATTGACAAGGACACTTCGGGTTTGGTCGTGGTTGCAAAAACCAAACAGGCGCACGAATTGCTGAGCAAGCAGTTTCTGGAAAAAAAGCCGGTAAGGCGTGAATACACAGCACTTGTCTGGGGAGCCATGAAAAAACAGCAGGGCACCATCGAGAAATTCATCGGCAGAAACCCGAAAAACCCTTTTTCGATAGAAATCTCAAAAGACCGAAAATTCGGGAAATACGCCTGCACGCATTTTGACACCCTGCAGTCCAACGGAAGAATTTCTCTAGTGAAGTGCGTGCTGGAAACCGGACGCACGCACCAAATCCGCGTGCATATGCAGTCAATCGGGCATCCTTTGGTGGGCGACCGTCGCTACAATCTTCCGAGACACAACAACGAAACGCTTCCCGAAACCATAGAGCACCACATGCTGCATGCCAAAACGCTGGAGTTCACCGAGCCCGGCACCGGAGCCTTGCTTCAGTTCGAAAGCTCGCTGCCCGGTGCATATTCCGGCTTGCTGGACACTTTCAAGTAAAATTTATTATTTCCACCTCCTTTCCGCCCAGGCTTTTTGCTCATGTTCTTCCATAAAAGTCCAGGCAACAAAGCGGGTGGTTTTCTGCCCGTGTTTCATCTCCACCACTTTCACGTCTTTTGCTTTAACCCAGCGCAAAACGTGCTTGATGTTTTCCAAGCTCTCCTTTTTCGAAACCAAACTGGTGAACCAAAGAACCTGCTTGCTCAAGTCCCGGCTTTCCTCAATCATCTTCCGGATAAAAGCCTTTTCACCGCCCTTATACCAAAGCTCGCGGTTCTGACCGCCAAAGTTCAGACTCTTCTTTCCTGTCTTTCCAAGCTTGTTCCACTTGCTTTCGGTTGCTTTCTCAGCCTCCTTTACAGAAGCATGAAACGGCGGATTGCACATCGTCAGGTCAAACTCTTCGCCGTCTTCCACTATCCCCCGGAACAAAAAGTCACCCGATTTCTGAAAACGGACATCGATCTTGTTTTTCAGATTTTTGTTGGTGATAATGTTTTTCCGAGCCGAATCGAAAGCCTGTTTATCCACTTCCGAAGCAACAAAAGCCCAGTTGTACTCCCTGTTGCCCAAAATAGGATAAATGCAGTTCGCTCCTGTTCCAATATCAAGCACTTTCACTTTTCTTCCCTTAATTACTTTGCCACTGTAAAGCGGTGACAGCAAATCGGCCAGGTAATGAAGATAATCCACTCGGCTGGGAATCGGCGGACAAAGATAGCGCTCGGGAATATCCCAGTGCTCAACTTCGTAATGATACCTGAGCAGCGCGCGGTTCAACGCCTTTACCGCCTTCGGATCGCTAAAATCAATAGACAGATTTCCGTAAGGATTTTTCCTTACAAATTTCTCCAGTTCTGGACTGGTGCGCACAAGCGCAGGAAAATCGTAAGCCGAACGGTGCTTGTTCCGCGGATGGAGACCAGATTTAGTAGAAAGATTCTTCATTTTCTCTTCAACATTCAGTTTGACTGCGAAAGTACGAAGAAAGTAAATAGAAAAGAGATTCCGCCGCTTTTCATTGATTCTTATCTAAAAAAACCACACCCCGCCCTTTGTTGCCACTGCTTAATTCCGTTTATTTTTTTAGGGGGAACTACATTCCTTTAGTCTAATATTTAAAAACACACCCCATAGACAGGAACTTATTGATTTATTATTTGATTATAAGTAAATTTGTTATATTATTCGCTCGGTGCTTCTTTTTTGCATAGCGTTCAACACATTAATATCAATAACACCGACCCAAATGAAGAAAACTCTCTTGGCATTTACCTTTTTTTGCCTGGGACATGCTAAGTCAAGCGCACTTCGGTATGAACACAAAGTGCCAGCCACAGTCGAGTCTATCATTCAAGGCGATCTAAACCGCTCCCGAATCATCGAAATCACGAAAGATTTCACGACAGAGCGCTTTTCGGAAAAAAATCCCAAACAGAGCCA
>JAKSBZ010000223.1 GCA_022360875.1 Cytophagales bacterium
AACAGCTCAGAAGTCGGCTGCACCGATACGTCCGAAGCCAGTGTGTTCGCCAGTCCGGTGCCCGTCAGCGCCAACCTGTTCCGAGCTTTCTTCAGCTCGCGGCTCGCTTCGCTGTAGGCCATTTCTGCATACAGCCGCTGCGCCTCGGCAATCATACCGTTTTTTTCCAGCTTGCGAGCATCCTTCAGGTGATGCTCCACTCCAGCAAGCACCTCCTTTCGGATCTGCACAACCCGCTCGGCCAAGCGGTGACCGTAATAACGAGTAACAAGCTCTTCCAGCAGCTTGCCGCGCACGCTCCGCAGCTTTTCCTCAGCCTCATGTCTCCGAAGATTGGCCGCCCGATACGCCGCGCGGATCTTTCCGCCTGCATATATCGGCAGCATAGCACTGACATTGGCCGCGTGAAACTGCTGATCCTGCAGCACCAGCTTTTCAGGCAGCGCAAGCTTGCCTCCTGTCAGTTTCTGAATGCCCTTGTATCCGTTGAACAGCGTCTGGATGCCTTTGGCCTCGTCAAGCGAAATCACGCCGCCTTTCACCGCCGTCTGAATGTTTTCGGGCGTCAGTTTCTTCAAGCCGTTTTTCACATCTCCCGTCAGCTTGCCGGTCTCAATCCCCAGATCATCGTCCATCCGCACCAGAAAAGCCGATGCCGTCACTGAGGGCAGACGCAGCCCCCAGGCAGCCTTTTGCTCGTACTCCATTTCCTCGATCTCCCTCTTGGCTGCCTGTATCTCCCCGTTCCGCTGCTCCATCTGCAACAGCGCCTCCTCAAAGGTCAAAGGCCTCGGAGTTCCTCTTTCCGTTGCCGTCTGAGCAAACAGCGCCCAGGAGTACAGCAACATTCCGATGGTTAAAATTATTCTCATGCCTATCTCACATTAAATGATTGTTCATTCATTAATTACACACAAAAATGAACTGCCTAACAAAACAGTCCTTATTTTTCCGGAAAACGCTCTTCCGAAAACAGTTCCTTAAAAAGCAAGCCCCTGGCGACCAGCCCCGTTAGTTTTTTCTGCATACCCGAATCCGATATGGCGGGCAAATAGCCCTTCAGCAGCATGTTCAGATACTGCAAAGGCACCATGTACACACTCAGATAAACATCCTCCATCTCCAGGGAACCAAGCATCTCGCCGCGGGCAACGCCTTTGTCTCGGATAGCCTGACAAACGCTCCTCACCCGCTCGGTCAGGCTGCCGTCAATTTCAAAATTGAACACATTCATCATAAC
>JAKSBZ010000351.1 GCA_022360875.1 Cytophagales bacterium
CGTCAGGAAGAATTGCTTGAAGGCGGTTCGGGAGAGCGCGCCAATAGCACGGTGAATTACTATACGTTAGCAGAGGATTTTGACAATCTTTCGAAAACAGGTGAAGATCAGGAGTCGGTTGGGGCGCCGTTGAAGTGGTTTGCCTTTAAACAGCACTTCTTTACTTCTGCGCTAATTGCCGAGAGCAGTATGAAGAATGCCGAATTTTCTATTTCGGTTCCCGAAGGCGATACTACCGTCGTTAAAAATTTCAATGCGAAGTTTGTTTTGCCGCTGGCGGATTTGAAAACGCAGGGGCACAACTTTACCTATTTCTTTGGGCCAAACAGCTATGAGCTGCTGAAGAATGTGACACCGGGTTTTAACGACAATGTAGACCTTGGCTGGCCAGTTATTTCTTGGGTCAACAAGTATGTGGTAATCTGGGTGTTCAATCTGTTGCAGGATCATATTTCCAGTTATGGTATCATTATCTTGATTCTGGTTGTGCTTATTAAGTTGGTGCTTTTCCCGCTTTCGTTCAAATCGTACATGTCTATGGCGAAGATGAAAGTGCTGAAGCCCGAGATTGATAAAATTAAGGAAGAGCATGACGGCGACATGTCTAAGGTGCAGATGGCGCAAATGGAGCTTTACAAGCAGGTAGGGGTTAGTCCGTTGAGCGGCTGTGTGCCGATGCTTTTGCAAATGCCTATTCTTTTCGCTATGTTCCGCTTTTTCCCGAACTCTATTGAACTTCGCGGGCAAAGCTTCCTGTGGGCGCACGATTTGTCGACCTACGACGTGCTGTTTCGCTTGCCGGTTAACATCCCGCTGATCGGAGATCATATTTCCGGATTCTGCTTGCTGATGACCGCTTCTACGCTTGCTTATACCTGGAGCAACAACCAAATGTCTACGGTAGAGGGTCCAATGAAGTCAGTGCAGTACCTTATGCCGCTGATGTTCTTCTTTGTGCTAAACAGCTTCCCGGCTGGTCTTACTTACTATTATTTCTTGTCGAACCTGGTGACTTTGGGACAGCAGGCTGTGATCCGCAAGTTTGTGGATGAGGATAAGGTAAAGGTCAAACTGGAGGAAAACAGAAGAAAAAACAAAGCCGCTGGAAAGAAAAAATCATCATTTCAGCAGCGCCTGGAGGAGGCAATGAAAGCCAGCCAGGAAGCGAAGAAAAATAAAAAGAAATAGAATAAAGAGACAAAAAAAACCAGACTAAAAAAAGTTTGGTTTTTTTTTGAATTTTCGGTTTTTCAGCCGAGAAAAAGGAGGGTAAAAACACCGTTGGATTTTTAAAGTTTTTGAAGCATCGGTGGATTTATTACAAAAATGTGAAAGATTCAGCGTGAGCAAATATTGTTTTTCAGTATTATGATTTTGATCACAATTCCAGCTGGGTCTTTTTCATACATTTGTTTCACATAATTATATAGCGTCATAAAGAGACCACCATGGATTTACTTACTCAGATCAAAGAGAACGCGAAAAAATATAACAAGCGTATTGTTTTACCGGAAGGAGAAGAAGAAAGAACCTTGCAGGCCGCTCATCAGATTGTGAAAGAGGGTATTGCGCAGATTTTTTTGATTGGAAATCCGAGTATAATTCAGGAAAAAGCGAAACAGTTGGGCGTTGACAATTTGGATCAAATGAATGTTGTGGATCCGAAGAATCACGAGAAGAAGGCTCATTACATCGATATGATGGTGGAGCTTAGAAAAAGCAAAGGGATGACTCAGGAAAAAGCGGCTGTGCTTGTGGAGAACCCTCTGTATTTGGCGACATTGATGATAAAGAACGGTGATGTGGACGGTGAAGTGGCTGGTGCTGACAATGCTACCGGCGACGTTTTGCGTCCGGCATTTCAGTTCGTGAAAACCAAGCCCGGAATCAGCGTGGTTTCTGGTTCATTCATTATGATTTTGCCTGAGAAAACATACGGTCAGGAAGGACTCATGGTTTTCGCCGACTGTGCGGTAACGCCGGATCCAACAGCGGAGCAGTTGGCCGAGATTGCGGTTGCATCTGCTCAGACAGCGAAATCGATTGCGAAAATTGATCCTAAGGTTGCTTTACTAAGCTTTTCAACAAAAGGCAGCGCCAGTCATCCAATGGCAGATAAGGTGATTGAGGCGACGAAAATCGCAAGGGAAATGGCGCCGGAGCTTGCTTTGGACGGCGAGCTTCAGGCTGACGCGGCTATGGTGGCTGCTGTAGCAAGCAAAAAAGCACCTGAAAGCCAAGTGGCAGGCAAAGCGAATGTTTTGGTGTTCCCGGATCTGCAGTCAGGTAATATTGGTTACAAACTTGTACAGCGTTTGGCCGGAGCCGAAGCGGTTGGTCCGATTCTGCAAGGCATGGCTGCGCCGATCAATGACTTGTCAAGAGGATGTTCTGTTGAAGATATCGTAAATCTGGTAGCGATTACGGCAAACCAGGCGGCGGAATAATATATAGAAGAACTAAAAAACTAGATAGATTAATGGCTGAATTCAAAGAACCTATCGAAGGGTACAGTTTGAACCGGAACAAGGAAAGCGTTGCCCAGGAGATTATTTCGAAAGTAGGGATTGTCGGATGCGGATTGTTGGGGCAAGAGATTGCGCGCCTGGCTGCCTCTAGCGGATTCGAAGTGGTATTCATCGAGCTTTCTGACGAGAAAATTAGCCAGACATTGGCTGACATTGAAAAGTCCTTCGATCATATGATTGATCGTTGGGAGATGACTTCTGGAGAGAAGCGCTCGCTGATGGGCAGAATTGCAGGGTCCACTAATTATGAGGATTTAAAAGGCTGCGACTTGGTGATTGAGTCGATTAAATCAAGAACCAGGGAAGACGCGGTGGAAATCCGCAAGCGCATCTTCAAAAACGTGGAGGAGTTTGTTTCTGAGGACTGCATTATTGCTACCAATTCTACGACATTGGTTATCACCGAGCTTTCTGCGGATCTGAAACACCCTAGCCGATGCGTGAGCATGCATTTTCCTTCGCCGGCTAGCGACACCCGCGTAGTGGAGATTGTAAAATCGCTTTACACAACCGACCGGTATTATAACAAGGTTTGCAAATTTGCCAGCATGCTGGGTAAAAAAGTTGCGCCTGTATTGGAATCGCCGGGTCTTATCAGCACCCGATTGATCGCTCCGTACATCAACGATGCATGTTCATTGCTATTGGAAGGCGTGGCGACCAAGGAGGATATCGATATGACGATGAAGCTTGGCATGGGCTTGCCTATGGGGCCGCTGGAAATGGCGGATTCTTTCGGCTTGAAGCGTGTGACTCGCTGGCTGGACAATCTGTACAACGAGTTCGGTGATCCTCGCTACAAAGCTTCTCCGATTCTGAGAAGAATGGTGCGTGCAAAGCTGCTTGGAAAAGAAGTGAGAAAAGGATTCTATACCTATACGGAAGACGGCGTGAAAATTCAATAATCCAATAAAGAGAGACAGACAATGAAGATTTTAGTACTAAACTGCGGAAGCTCGTCTATCAAATACCAATTGTTTGATATGGAAGCTTCGGATGTGATAGCCAAGGGGATTATTGAAAAAATTGGCTTGAGAGGTTCTTTTCTTAAGCTGACAAAGCCTAATGGCGACAAAGTAAAGCTGGAAGGAGATATTAACGACCATGCCGTAGGGATTGAGTATATTCTGGGTGTGTTGGTAAGCAAAGAACACGGTTGCCTGAAGGAGCTTTCTGAGATCGATGCTGTGGGACACCGTGTCGTGCACGGAGGGGAAACCTTCAACAAAAGCGTGCTGATCGACGAAGAGGTGCTTAAGGAAATCGAGAAATGCATTGACTTGGCGCCGCTTCATAACCCGCCGAACCTGATGGGTATTCGTGCAATGGAAGAATTGCTTCCTGGTGTGGCTCAGGTGGCTGTTTTTGATACAGCTTTCCACCAGACAATGCCTAATCATGCCTATATGTACGCGATTCCTTACGAGCTGTACAAGAAATATGGTTTGAGACGCTACGGTTTCCACGGAACTTCTCACAAATACGTTTCGCAGCGTGCATGCGATATTTTGGGCCGCGATTTCAAAACTCAGAAAATTATTTCTTGTCACTTGGGCGGCGGCGCTTCGGTTTGCGCAATCAAGAACGGTGAGTCTGTGGATACTTCTATGGGATTGACTCCGCTTGAGGGAATGATTATGGGAACTCGTTCGGGAGACGTTGACCTGGGCGTGCTTACATTCATCATGAACAAAGAGGACATCGGTGTGAAGGCGGCGAATGCTTTGGTGAACAAGCATTCAGGCGTGCTTGGAATTACCGGAATTTCTTCTGACATGCGTGATATCGAGGACGCGGCGGCCGAAGGCAACGAACGTGCTGAGCTGGCGCTGAAAATGTATGATTACCGAATCAAGAAATACATCGGTGCTTACAGTGCGGCTATGGGCGGTGTGGATATTATTATCTTCACTGGCGGCGTAGGCGAAAATGGCGACATTACCCGCGCCGGTGTTTGTGAAGGACTTGAGTACTTAGGCGTTGATTTCGACAACGAAGTGAATGCTTCTTTCCGTGCAGAGGAGAGAGTAATCACCAAGCCTGACTCGCGTGTGAAAGTGATGGTAGTTCCTACCGATGAGGAATATATGATTGCTAACGACACACTCGAGTTGGTTAAATAATCAGCGGTAAGAAAAGATAAAACATATATTGAAAAGGCTGGCATTGGGTGTCAGTCTTTTTTTTAAGTACTGCTAGTAATTTACCTATGTTATTATTTTGCCAAATCGCTGGCTATCAAATATGACTGAAAAGAATATATAACCACGAAGTGCTTATTTTTTGATTTTAGACGGTTGAAGTACCGGGAAATGAATTCATTTTTTAAATGAGATTTGATGCACAGCATCCTGCTATTCAGTTTCATTTCTTTATGTTGTGGTAATAAAAAATCATATTTGTCACATAATATTTTTAACATGAAAAAAAATGCAATTTTTTTTGCGGGCTTGCTTTTTTGGGCGGGCCTGACGTTTTCTAATTGCTCCACAGGAGGGCTTTCAGAAGAGACTGATAAAGAGGTTACCAAACCCAAAACAGAAAAAGAAACAGGTACAGATAATGAAGAGAGCTCCGGTACAGAGGTGCTGAAAAAAATGGAAGGTCTGGAAACCGTCAAAACAGTTGATTGGGGGACAAAGTATCCAAAGAGTTATCTTTATGAGTTGAAATATGTGAATCTTAAAAATAAAAGTACTAAGCCGATCACAATTTCAAAATTCTGGTATGAAGGCGAGCATAAGAAAGCTTTCAAGGTTAAAGGAGCGCCGGCTACCCTGAAGCCGGGAGCTGATCTAAATTTGAGCGTGACGTTCTATCCTCCGACAGTTTCCAGTTTGAAACTATCCCCTTATCTTGTGCTTCAGTCCAGCGATAAGGATACGCTGAAGATTCAATTGAAAGCGAATACAAGCCTGGAGTATAAGGAAGGAACAATAGCGTATGTTGACCATAAAGCGAAAGGGAAAAATGACGGTACCAGTTGGGAAAATGCTTTTACGGATTTGGCAGAGGCTTTGAAAATTCTGGGCTCGAGAGGAGCAGATCTGAAGGAAGCCGAAGTGTGGGTGGCTAAAGGGACTTATCAGGCGCCGGAGAAAGGTTTTTTTATGAGCAATCCGATTGGTGTTTACGGAGGTTTCACAGGTGCGGAGACTAAAAGGGAGCAAAGAGACTGGGCGGCAAATCGTACAGTACTTACTGGAGGTGGGCGTTCTCACCATGTGCTGAGCATCATTCCGCCGATGAGTCCTTGGGACAAAGTTGTGCGGGATCTTGTTGTTGACGGATTTGATGTTGTAGAAGGCGCTTCCTTGAAGCCGCTGAATGATTATTATTACGGTGCGGGAGTTTTGATGGGGAACATTAAGAGAACATCAATCAGGTTGGTTCATATCAAGCTCAACAATTTGAGAATTTACAACAACCGTTCGGCAACAGGCTCAGCAGCAATTTATGCCAATCATTCGCCGGCCACATTGACCAACTGCATTATTACAAAGAATAGGGGCAGAGTAGACAGCGGAGGAAGTCAGAGCGAAATTGACCGGTTGTATTCCGGGAAAGTCGGGGGAATAATATCTTGTGGTTCAAATGAATCCTCGCCTGCAATAGTCAGGTTCATCAACTGCACGATTGCTGGCAACGGCCTCGGGGAGCGTGCCGAGGCGGGGCATCCAACGGTTTCATTTAATAAGAAAGCACAGTTTGTCAATTGTATTATTTGGGGAGAGAACGACTTGGTAAGCAACAATGGAAAGCCGCAGCTTACAAACTGTATCGTAAAAGGAGGCGGCAGTTATCCGAGCAACATCGGCGCTGATCCGCAGTTTGCGGGCGATATTTTGGACGGTCAGCTTAAGTCTTCTTCGCCGGCCATGAATGCGGGAAAAACCGGAGTGCTTCCGGATAATATAACAAAGGACATCAACGGGCGTCCGCGGATAAACGGAACGATTGACATTGGCGCGACCGAGCAATAATTGAAGATCAAGTTATAAAAAACGGGCAGCTTGTCTATTGAAAAGATAAGCGCCCGTTTTTTTATGGCTTGGTCAGAAACGTCAGAATTATTCTTCCTGCATATTCTGATGCATCCTCATTCTTCGCCGTTTGAATTTGTGCAGCAGAAAACGGTTGAATTCGAATTCTGCAGCCTTGAGCTTCAGCAACTGGGATGAACTGAGTACAGTAGAGAATTTTTGGTCGTAACTGTCGTTCAACTGTTTTATGTTCTTGTTGATAGCCTTAAGTTCTGCCAGTTTTTCTTTGGCTGTTTTTTCTTTAATTTTTTCGTGCGATTTCGTGTAGTGAAATATCTCGTGCTGCTTTTTGTCGAGCAGTGCTTTCTCTTTTGTGTAAGCATTGAATAGTGGCCAGAATTTCGTGGCGTCATCGGGGCTGAGTTTCAGCAGATCGGTGTAAAACCCGATCCGCATCGCCTGAATGCGCGCTTCGTGAGATCCCTCTTCATTTATCTGCCCGCGGCTTATCAGCGGGAGGGCGAGAAATGAAAGAGCAAGAATCCATCTTATTGTCAATGATTTATTCATATTGCAGGTTGTATAGCGTTTCATATTCTTCAAACGTGAATTCGTCAACGTTTTTGCCTTCCGATTGGATGAAGCTTTGCATGAAGACATCGGAATTGCTAAGATAATTAATGATTTCCTCATCGGGTATTTCCTCGAAAAGACCGATTTCCAGGGCCTCCTGCTGCTTTTCGAATTTTTTTTCCTGGTTTAGCAAAGTGATGAAAAGTCCAACGATAACAGCAGCGGCCGCACTTGAAGAAGCATAGAGCCATATAGACTTTCTGACTTTCGGTTTCTCGGGCTGCCTTTCCTTTCGGATTCGTTTCTGAAGCCTCTCGTTGAACTCGTAAAAGTAGTTCTCGGGCGTTTCGAAGGGTTGTTTTTTTGGAGACATTGGAACTTCTTTCATGTATTGCAAATATACGATTTCTTTATTTATGTTAAATTCTTTGCGGCCTGTTCTGGATATTCAGGATTCGTCAAGCATTTCGGTCTCAATTTTTTTTCGAGCGTGGTGAAAGTGCGCTTTTACCGCGCCTTCGCTTTTTCCCAGAATCTGCGCAATATCTTTGAATTTCATTTCGTCATAATATCTCATGTTAAACGTCAGGCGCTGCTGGGTAGGCAGTTTGAGGATGGCCTTCTGCAGCTTATGGGTGATTCTTTCAGCTTCGAGGAATGGATAGACATCCAGTTTGGAAGCCAGGTCGTAATCTGCGTTTGATAGCGAGAAAAACGACCGCCTTTTCTTCTTGCGAAGAAATCCAAGACTTTCGTTGGTGGCAATTCTGTAAATCCATGTATAAACAGAGGATTCTTCCCGAAATCCCTCCAGATTGTTCCAGACTTTCACGAAGGTTTCTTGCAAAATATCATCGGTGTCATCATGGTCAATTACAATTTTTCGTATATGCCAGTAGAGTCTTTCTTTGTACTCGTTGACAATTTGGTTGAATTGCTCTTCCAAGGTGATGGTTTTACTGACTTTCAATACTATAGGCTCTTGCAAGTGAGTTTTTTGTTTAGTTGTACATCAGTTATATGATGGACAAAACACCCAATAGTTTAATTTAAAAAATAAAAATCATTCTTGCTGGCGCTGTGTCTTCTTTTAGAAAAAATCAGTATTTTTGTTGTACTCGCACGGATTTTTTTATATGTCTATTATTACATTCACATCAGATTTTGGAACCAGTGATCACTATGCGGCGGCTGTTAAGGCGGCTTTGCTGTCTGAGAACCTGCAGCTGCAGTTGGTGGATATTACACACGACATTGCTTCCTTCAACATTATACACGGGGCCTATGTGTTAAAGTCGGTTTTTAGGGATTTTCCGCAGGGGACAATACATATCGTGGCGATTGATTCGCTTGGGACAAAGACCAACCGGCATCTGGTGGTGAAATTGGAGGAGCACTTTTTTATCGGGCCGGACAACGGAATACTGACTTTGCTCTCGGAGCAAAAGCCTAGCTTGATTGTAAGCCTTTCTCTGCCTGATTCGCAGCAAGTATACAGTTTTCCGGCGAAGCATATTTATGCCAAAGCCGCCGCCAGGCTGGCTGAGGGTGAGTCGCCGGCAAGTTTGGGCGAATATGTTGAAGCTCCTGCTGAGTTGCTGCCAAGAAGGCTGAAAGCAAACAGAAGGCTTATTGTGGGACATGTCGAACATGTTGATCATTACGGGAATTTAATCACCAATATCAATCGACAGATTTTTGAAGAATTGGTGGCAGAAAATGATTTTACAATTCAGTTTGGCAGGGAAAAAGTAGATATGATAACTGAAAACCTGAACTCGGTGGAATATGGCGAAGTTTTTTTGCTCTTCAATTCTTTAGGAAGGCTGGAGATTGGAGTGAACAAAGGTATTGCCTCCGATTTGCTTGGTTTGGGTTTCGATGCACCTGTTCGAATTGTAATTCATGAGAAAAAAGAAAAAGAATTTCAATAGCTGGAAGGCGGCGCTGATAAAATGCACGCTTCGGGGGGCTTTCCCTGTTGTGGAGACTTTGTCTGTTCCACTCGCTTCCCGGTGGGCGTTTCGCCTTTTTTTGACACCTGTCCGCATTCCGTATTCTCAGAGGGATCTACAGTTGTTGGATTCCTCGGAGCGTCAGGCTGTAGTGTTTCGCGGGCTTAATATTCAGACATATCGATGGGGCGAAAAAGACCGGCCGATGGTGCTGTTGGTTCCCGGATGGAGCGGAAAGACTACGCAGTTTTTTCAGTATATTCCCAAACTCCTGCAGGAAGACTTCCAAGTGCTTGCTTTTGATCCGCCAGGCCACGGCTTTTCCGAAGGAAAACGGACAGGTTTGCCGGAGTATGCCGATACAATTGTGAGGCTGAACGAAGAGCTTGGAGGTTTTAATGCAATTATTGGTCACAGCATGGGCGGGTCAGCGGCGTTTTTTGCTGTGCAAAAAGGAGTTAAGGTGGATGGGCTGGTGGCGATTGGCTCGCCTAGCATAGGCTGGATGATTCTTGAAGGGCTGAGACAGCACCTAAATTTTTCAAAAAAAACACACGAAGGTGTTGCGCGTTTGCTTGCTGAAAAATTCGGGCAGGGAATTGAAGAAGCAATGCCTCTGAAGTCCAGGGAGATTATCGAAAAAGGACAGATTCGGTTGCTGATAGTCCATGACAAAGACGATAAGAATGCTCCCTTTGCCCATGCTGAGCATCTGCATACAGTTTACGGAGAGGCAGAGACCATTTTTACCGAGGGATTTGGACACAGCCGGATTCTCAGGGAAGAGGCTGTAACCGATAAGGTTGTAAGTTTTGTAAGTCGTTTGTCGAGAAAGAAAAATAAAATACATGCCGGGTAAATGGAATACTTACTATGAGTTTGAAGCGCATTTGAAGCGAGCCATGCGTTTGCCGCTTGCCGGCAAGGAAGCGCAGCTGAGGCTGGCTCCGAGGATGGATTCCTCGCGCTTCGATCCGGAGTATTACCGGAAAATGCAGCCAAGGGAAAGCGCGGTGCTTTGTCTGTTTTATCCGAATGAATCGGGAAGCCCGCGTTTGGTGTTTATGCTTCGCCGCGCGTACAAAGGCGCGCACAGCGGACAAATGAGTTTTCCGGGAGGAAAGAGCGATCCCGAGGATCTTTCTTTGGTCCGTACGGCGCTGAGGGAAACCAGGGAAGAAATTGGCGTGGAAGTCCCGGAGGAGAAAGTCCTGGGCGCGCTTACTGAGTTTTATATTCCTGTGAGCGGTTTTTTGGTTTTTCCATATGTCGCAAGCTTGCAGCGCGCACCGGTTTTTTCCAAAAACGAACGGGAAGTGGAGCGTTTGTATTTTGCCGATTTTGAGACCCTGTATGATATGGCCGGCAACTGGAAATATTTTTCGCACCGGTACGGAGAGGAATCTGTGGAAGTTCCATACTTTTCACTGGAAGACCAGCGAATCTGGGGGGCAACGGCGGTCATTTTAGGTGAGCTGATGGCGCAGTTCGGAAAAGCGGAAGGCATTCGGAGCCGAACGCCTATTCGTTGATCAGGTTGAGAATATGAGCCGCCGCAATGCCGGCGGTTTCTGTACGAAGCCGACTTTTTCCAAGGTGGATTGCCTGGAAGCTGTTGTTGAATGCGGTTTTAATTTCTTCAGGAGAAAAGTCTCCTTCAGGTCCGATCATCACACATATTTTCTTGTTTGGGCGGGCTGCGCTTTTCAGATGCTCGGGGAGTGTTTCATCTACGTATGCAATGAAGCGCTGGTCGCAGTCGGATGCTGACTGAATGAAATCGTTGTAAGAGGTGAGGGCATTGATTTTAGGGAACCAGAACTTGAGGGATTGTTTGGCGGCGCTTACTGCTTTTTTTATCAGCCGCTCGGGTTTGAGATTTTTTCTTTCCGATCGGGCGCACTGGATGAAGCTGATTTCGTCCACGCCGAATTCTACGGCTTTTTCGACAAACCATTCAATCCGGTCGATATTTTTGGTTGGAGCAATGGCTATATGAATATTGTAAGGGTTTCGTTCGAAAGATTCGGTGCTTTGTATTTCGAATTCGCATTTTTTGGGCTGTGCGTTTGTGATAACCGCTTGATGCCTGTTGCCTTTTCCGTCAACCACTATGATTTGGTCGCCGTTTTTCTTTCTCAGTACTTTTACACAGTGTCTGGACTCTTCTTCACTGAGAAAACAGGCGTTCTGGTTTTCTAAATCGGGCTGGTAAAATAAAATCAATGGAAACCGCTTTTTTAATTAAAAACACAAACAAAAAAGAGCAAAAGCGTTAACTTTTACTCTTCGTTCAAAGATAGGAATTAAATATTATTTTCGGTCCTTCCTTTCAACAAAATCCCTTTCTTTCTCTCCGACGTATATTTGCCTTGGTCTGCCAATTGGTTCTTTGTTCGCGCGCATTTCTTTCCACTGGGCAATCCAGCCCGGAAGCCGGCCAAGCGAGAACATTACCGGGAACATCAGGGTCGGAATGCCGATGGCTCTTAGTATGATGCCGGAATAAAAGTCGACATTCGGGAACAGTTTGCGCTCTACAAAATAGTCGTCTTTCAGGGCGGTCTCCTCGAGTTTTTTGGCAATATCCAACACTGGGTCTTGTATTCCCAGTCTGCTGAGCACTTCGTCGGCGTTCTTTTTGATGATGCGGGCGCGCGGATCGAAGTTCTTGTATACGCGGTGGCCAAAGCCCATCAGTCGGAACGGGTCGTCTTTGTCTTTAGCTTTGTTGATGTATTTTTCCACATCTCCGCCGTCGTGTTTGATGTTTTCGAGCATCTGAATAACCGCCTGGTTGGCTCCGCCGTGAAGCGGTCCCCACAGTGCCGAAATTCCCGCGGCGATGGAAGCATAAAGGCTGGCCTGTGAAGAGCCAACGATGCGAACTGTAGACGCCGAACAGTTTTGTTCGTGGTCGGCATGCAGAATAAGAATTTTTTCCAGCGCTTGGACAATAATTGGATCAACTTCGTAGGGCTGGTTGGGTTTGGAGAACAGCATGTGCATGAAGTTCTCGACGTAGGAAAGCTTCGGGTTCGGATAATTCTGTCTGATTCCCGCTTCCTTTGTATGAGCCCAGGCTACAAAAGTCGGGATTTTTGCGAGCAGCCGCCTGATGGTAATGTCTTTCTTTTCGATAGGGCGGTGAGGATCGAGCGATTCCGGGAAAAATGCAGTCTGCGATGTTGCCAAAGAAGAAAGGACTCCCATAGGGTGGGCATTGGAAGGAAAACCGCTTAGAATTTTCTTTATGTCTTCGTGAACAAGCTGGTGCTCCTTGATTTCTTTGTTGAAAGTTTGGTATTCGTCTTCGTTTGGAAGTTTGCCGTAAATGAGCAAATAGGCCACTTCGAGAAATGTCGCTTTCTCCGCCAAGTCCTCAATGCGGTAACCGCGGTGCCTCAAAATCCCTTTTTCGCCGTCCAAAAAAGTTACGGCGCTTTGGGTTGAACCCGTATTTTTGAACCCGTAGTCCAGCGTGATAAGTCCGCTTTCTGCTCTGAGTTTGCTGATGTCCAGTCCTCGCTCATTTTCGGTCCCTTCCACTATAGGCAGTTGGTAGCTTTTGCCGTCAACGATAAGCTCTGCAAATTTCGTCATAGGTTGTTGGTGTTTGTTTGTGCGTGATTATTCGAGTATCCTGCAGGCAACCTTGTTGCTGGCCTGTTTGGGCTGAACGGAAGCCGGCTGTTTTTTCATCTTCTAAAAATTAAAAAACAGAGCATGAAAGTGTTCAGCGTATTATTACCCTTTTTCTCGAAAGCGAACGAAACGGTGCAAAAATAAATAGGTCCGTTTATCGCAAAATAAAAGAACTATAATAAACAGGATACTGCTATAAGATTAGCAAATATATAAAAAAATTGCACAAATGCTAATTTATTTATTGGTTTTGCGCATTCATTTCTGTATAAAGCTGTTTTTTTAAAATTGATCATTTGTCATATATTTTTGATTTTTTATAAAAAATAATTCTGTCAGCAGGGATTGACAGCCTTAGAATGGTAAAAGCAATTATGGCGGGAAAGTGAGGGCTTTGCGGTGTGTGTTGAAATAGTTCAATAAATGGGGCGGAGAAGGGACATCGAAGTTCTTTGGTATGCTTTTAGTAATAGAGTGTCTGTTATGCAATGTCAGGAATTTATAAAACTCTCGGAGGAGACCCGTTATCTTTACTTGCTGCGCTTCGGCAAGCATCTTTTGGATTTTAAATTGACAACAAGGGTTTACAAGCTGTTTGATTTGAATGGCTTTTTTGTGGAGGTTGAGCTAACCAGAGATCAGCGTTTTATAAAGAAAATACGGAGCAAGCATCTTATTGACATTGACAAGTATCTGGAGGTCATTAGCCTCGAGTCTCTTTTTCCCTGATATCCCTTCTGTTCTTTTTACTTCAAATAGCATAACTTTGCAGCCACATAAAAGTGAACAGAGTTATGCCAATTGTTTTTTCTGAATACACCCAGTATCCTGCGTATCTGATAAACGGAAATTTTGAGAGTATTTTTCCCAGCATGTTTCGGAATATCCCAGTGCCGTTTAATCGCTTTGAGCTGGAAACGCCCGACGGTGATTTTTTGGAAGTCGATGAGCTTATTGCCAATAACGCGAAGGCCGTAATTCTTTCTCACGGATTGGAAGGTAACTCGCGCAGACATTATATAACCGGTTTGGCTAAGTGTCTGCATGCCAGTGGTTACGATGTTTTCGCGTGGAACTGCCGCACTTGCGGCGGGAAGATGAACCGGAGTCTAAAGATGTATCATCATGCTGTGGTTGATGATTTGGATGTAGTTGTCGGGCATGCAAGGTCTAAAGGCTATCAGTCTGTTTACCTTGCTGGGCACTCTATGGGGGGAAACATATCTCTTAATTATGTGCTGCAGGAGCACAATCACAGTGAAATTAAGGGCGTTGCTGCGATTTCGGCGCCAATCAATTTGTTCGACTGCGTCAATGAACTTTCAAAATGGAATAAACGGTTTTATCAAAACAGGTTTTTGCGTAAGCTTCAGAAAAAAGTGGTGGAAAAAGCGAAGAGTTTTGAAGAGGTGAAACCGAAAGCCAAAATGAAGTTTGCTAATTTTTTGGATTTTGATACCGAAATTACCGCGGCGTATCACGGTTTTAAAGATGCTTTTGATTATTATTACAGAGCAAGTCCGGCTTATAAACTGGAGAAACTGAATGTTCCGGTGCTGTTGCTCAATGCCAAGAATGACCCGTTTTTGGGGAGGTACTGTTATCCGGAGCGCTTTGCCGAACAGTCGGATCTGTTGTTTTTGGAGATGCCTGAGCGGGGCGGTCACAGCGGCTTTATGATTCGCGGCCGCGAAGAAAGCTGGGCTGATCTTAGAACTTTGGAGTTTTTTAATCAATTGGAAAAAAATATGACTCCTCCAATAAATAGTTTTAGCGAGACTATGATTAAAGATATTTCAGGTCATTGAAAACCTTTGCGAACAATGAAAAGACTTCTTTTTTTGCTGTTGTTGTTTCTGACAGAATATCAGCAAACCTGTGCTCAGAAAAATTATGGGCGAAGGCTTGTTGACACCTTGGCCGGTGAAGCGATGAAGGGAAGGGGATACGTTGGAGGAGGAGATTCGCTGGCGGCGCGTTTTATTGCAGCGGAGTTTCGGACGCTTGGTTTGCTTCCGTATAAAGGGAGTTATTTTCATTCTTTTGAGTTTCCTGTTAATACTTTTCCTGGAAAAATGTCGGTGGAATTGGGAGGGAAGGCTCTTGTTCCGGGCGTTGATTTTCTGGTTGATCCTTCCAGCAGGGGCGGCGAGGGAACTTTTTCACTGGTTTTTGTTGAGCCGGAAGATTATAAGCTGTGGGACCGGATGGCTGCAAGGCTTAGGGAAGCAGCAAAGGGCTTTTTGGTGATGGACGAGGACGACTGGGAACGTTTGAGTGAAGCAGAAAGAAAAGTGAAAGAGCTTGCGGTTAAGTATCTGAAATTCAGCAAAGAGCCGCTAGTAGAAGGAGTGATTTTTTTGAGCTCGCGTAAACTCACTTGGTCGGTTTCAACGAAAGAGTTTCCGAGAGTGCTGATTACTGTAAAAAAGGAAAAAGTACCGGAAAACTTGGATTCGGTTACCGTTCACATGGATCAGCATTGGAAGTCCAGTCACATTGCTCAGAATGTTCTGGGCTGGGTTAAGGGCAAAGGAAAATCCGATTCAGTGTTAGTTGTCTCGGCTCATTACGACCATCTTGGTAAAATGGGGGCGCAAACGGTGTTTCCGGGCGCTAATGACAACGCAAGCGGCGTGGCGATGCTTTTGTGCCTAGCCAGGCATTTCAGCGAGTACCCATTGGAGCACGACTTGCTTTTTGCGGCTTTTGCTGGAGAGGAAGCCGGGTTAATAGGTGCCTCTGAATTTTCCAAACAAGAAAAAGAGATTTTGCCGCGCATCAAGTGGCTGCTGAATCTGGATATGAACGGAACGGGCGACGATGGAATAACCGTTGTGAACGGTTCGGTGCATCAAAAAGAGTTTCGGAAAATGCAGGAGTTAAATCAGCAGGCGATGCTGCCTTCCGTGAAGCCGCGCGGCGAGGCTTGCAACAGCGACCATTGCATTTTTCACCGGCAGGGCGTTAAAAGCTTTTTCATTTACACCCGAGGAGGCATAAAAGCCTATCACGATATTCACGACCGTCCGGAAACCTTGCCTTTAACAAAATTTGATGAGCTGCACAGACTGCTCGTGCTCTTTCTTCAAGCGCAGGAAAGGGAATGATCCTGGAATTTCTTGTTTTGGCTGCTTTTTTATTGTCTCTCCGTCAGTCTTTGGAATTTTCACTTCTTTTATTACCGCTCAATTTTCTTTTGAATGGCAATTGCGTTTCGTGTTCCTTTTGTTGTGGTGATGCGTTGACAGAACGTTAGTTGATGCCAAAATTTGAATTGATTAGAAAGCTTAGGGAACGGAGAAACAGGCTTAGCGAAATTTTTAAATTACCTGATTAAACGCTGATGCTTCAGTTTTTTAGACTGGTGTTGGTGAATTATTTTTTTTTCATTAAAAGGATAGATGTTTAAATAATTCAAAGTGAAATAATATTTTTTATTTAAAAATATTATTCATACCTATGTAATGAAAGAGAAGTAATATTAAAAATGAAATTTTTCAGGTTCTCTGCTTTTTTTCTGCAATAAAAAAATGTAAATCAATTTTTACCAAAGATCTCAGACTATCTGAGAACTGATTGCATTTTTATTGAAGGTTAGGTTGCCGAGATTATGAGGTTGCAATGTATTTTTTTATCTGATCTGTAATGTGTTTAATACAAAGGTTGTAGTTGGATCAGGATTTTTTTTTGAAATATATTTAATGTGAATGTATGGCCTAGCTGTACATGCAGCATTGTGATTTTTTCTTATGGAGAATGATAAAACATTTGAGATTATTAAGTATGCGTTTAAGAAATTGCGCATAAGGGTAACGGCCGATAGTTTGCGGGAAACGCTTCAATCCTTGCCGGATTATCCTACAATGAAGAGCGTGTCCGATACAATGACCTATTTTGGTATCGAGCATTATCCGCTGAAGCTGACCGGGGAAGAACTTAGGGAACTCCTGAATCCTTTTTTAGTGCATATCAGTTCCGATAGCGGGGAATTTGTGTGGGTGGAATCTATCACCTCTCAGGAAGTGAAATGGCGTAGAGGGTTAGGCATAACGGAAAAAGTTCCTTGGGAAGAATTTGAAAAGCAGTTTACTGGCGGAGTGATATTGATAGAGCCGGAAGGTCATGCGGGGGAAAGCGGTTTTGAAAAGAAGAAGCAAGGACAGCGGATCGATCAATTTTTATTTCCTGTGGGGATTGTTTGTTTGATTCTATTGATTTTGAGAGATGGACGAACTGAATTTTTATTGTTGGATTTGAGAGGGGGATCGGGCGGAGGTGGGTTTATGGACTGTGGATCCGGAACTTCTGAGTTTGAATGTTCATGTGCTGAAGGTATTGGTACTTGGCACGGGTGTTATCGTTCAGAACAGATTTATGGTGGTGGCATTGGTGGAGCATATTGTGGAAAAGGAGTAGGAGTTAATTGTACCAGTGTAGGCTGATAGCATTTAAAAAATTATTCGGCAGCATTAGGGTTGTTTTTTTGCTACCTATTTTAACATTAAAAATTGATTTATGAAAATTCAATATCTAGTACTATTATTTTTCGTTCTTAGTGGCTGCATGTTTTCTAAAAAAAATGAAAAATATGCTGATTTTATACAGGAAATCGATTTGGTAGGAGCACTGAAAAAACAATCGCCTTTGAAACTGAGTGCAATAGCCCAATCCGTAGATTATATTCCTTTAGAAACTCAAAACAGCCATATGATCAATGCTAGTTTGGATGTTTATGAAAACGACGACTATCTGGTAATAAGTGCTTTTAGGCAGCTGTATTTATTTGACCGTCTGAGCGGGAAGTTCGTCAGGGAGATTGGACATTATGGAAAGGATCCTGGTGGATATCAACGAATAGCATGGCAGATGCCTTTTCAAGAAACAGGAACTTTATTTACAGAAACTTGGGAGCCTTCCACGTTGGCTGAATATTCACTGGAGGGGGAAATTTTACGGAAGATAACAATTCCAGTAGTCGGTTATACACATTTCTTTTCTTTTAAAGATAAGTTGATTGTGTACGTTCAAAATATTCGTGGCAATGAAGCTCATAAACTGGTAGTTTTCAATGAGGATTCTATTGTTAAGGTTTACCCTAATTTGTCACATTTTCCTCAAAAAAAGAAAATAGATTGTTTCCAGATTATCGGTGGACAAGGGCAATTTTATCAGTTCAAAGGCAAACTGAATTTTTTTGAAAAGTATACCGATACAATTTTTCATGTGGGGGACAAGAATCTAGAGCCCAGATTCGCCTTCAAGATGGGGAAATATGACCCGCCCTATGAAAAGCAACAGGACTGCAATCATATTCGGTCTTCTGATCAATTTATGTTGATTAAAGATATTTATGAAACGGATCAGTTTGTATGCTTCACCGTCGGCTTTCGTAAAAAAAAGTTTGCAGGCTTATACATGAAAGAAAGCAGACAGGCATTTTTATCCGATAGCAAAACGTACGAAAACGATATAGACAATTTTGCGCCTTTTACTCCCATTAAGGTTTCTAAAGGGAAATATATGATCGGATATATTCATGCCATGGAATTGGTTGATTGGTTTGAAAATCATCCTGAGCAAATCGAACGGCTCCCTAAACATCTACAGGAATTTCGAAAAATAAAGGAGGATGACAATCCGGTGATCATGATTGCCAAGCTGAAAAAAATATAAAGGCTCTTATCCAACACTAGAAGGTTAAGAATATTTAGGCTGAATTAAAGCGCTAAATAGGCTCTCAGAAGCGAATTATAGCACATAAAACGACCTGATTAACTTGAAAAATGCTCAGCCCCCTAGTCCGCCATAAGAGCCAATATAAATATTTGCATCCCGACCTTGATAGATTGGATAATGGCTGTAGTTATGTATAACTACATTTAAATCATTGATTGATATGTGCAAAAATATTAATTGTTTGCTTATTGTTATAATATTTTTAAACATTGCATGCAGTCAGGAAAAGAGTAGGGAAGACGAAAAAGCTCCTGTTACAAAAGTCAAGGAAATACAATATGAGAATATCAAGGACACTTTGACGATATATTTGGAGACGATACTGGATACAATTTACTGCGCTCCCTTAGAACAATACAAAGGCTTTTCTTTGAATGAAAAAACTCTGGATATTGTTCTGGATGATGAAAACATTGTTGTTGCTACAATGGTTGATGTGCATCATTTTAATCACAGCGGCAAACACATAAAAAAATTATTGGACCGGGGGCGAGGGCCTAATGAATTTTTGTCAATAGGTAGTCCCCAGATTTACAATGGTTGTTTCTATTATGCTGATGGTAGAAACTCTGAAAATATTATCAAGATAGATCTTGATAAAAAGGTTGTTAGTAAAATGAAGTCAAATGTAAATGATTTAGATCAATTTTTAGTTTTGAAAGATTCCATGATTTATATTTCACGGTCAATCTCTGTAGAAAAAGGAGGTAATAAAAAAATTGTTTTTCTAAACAATCAAGACACTGTTTTTAACCACGATAAAACATTGACATGGTTTCATGGCGGTAAATTGTTTTTTGATAACAAAGGTGCAGTGTTCTATTCAAGAGGGGACGGAGATATCTGGGAAATAAATAACGGTCAAGTTGAATTAACCTGGCAAATTAAGTTGAACTACGTGCCTGAAAGTATTTTCGAGAAGAAACCGTATACAATACTGGAAACAATCAAATGCCACGAAGATTACTTATTATTGTTAAGCAGAGACTTTTATAAAACAAACAAAGGCGGGTGGAGAACCAATCTCAGGCTATTATATCTTAGCAAGGATCTTCAGAATGCAGGAGAGGTTGTGCAATTTAAATATAAAGGGGAAAAAATTCCGAATTATAGAACGATTCACTATAAATCAAGTAATTATTTACTTTTTGAAGTATCGGCTTTTCAACTTCTCGACTATATGAAGAATTGTGACACATTAAATGTTAATTCATATTTAATAAAGAGTTTTTCAAAAATTTGCCAGAATGGCTTGACTGAGAATGATAATCCGATACTGCTTATCGGAAAGTATAAAAAATAAATTGTATACCGAGCGGGGAGTTTTCTTCATATGACGTATGAAGGTTTCAATAATGGTTTTTTATTGATAAAAATAAAATTTTTGAGGGCATAACCACAGGACCACTCATCCCTGTGAATTACCTTGCTCTTGTTATGAACTTATTTTTTAGGCTCTTATGGTGGATTGAAGGGTTAAATAAAAAATCTTTTTAATTTAGCTATTCAGATTATTTTTTTTGGTTTTATGATGTTTGAAGTTAAAATACAAGACATAGTTTCGGAAGATTATTGTTTTGAAAAAGTACGGGAATTAAGATGGACAAATGGAGTGCA
>JAKSBZ010000349.1 GCA_022360875.1 Cytophagales bacterium
CCTGGTCAAACGTTTGTTCAAGCTGTCTTCCATTATGTGTTGACGCCCCCACCTTCCAGTCATATTTGTCAGCCTCTTGCTTGCTGGACAATGTCACGCTTGCTCCTCTGCAGACAACCTTTTTTGCCTCAAAAGACGCTTTCGGCCTGTTGTTCACTGTAATCTTTTTCTCCTCGGAATGCTTTTCGCATCCTTTTTCATTAGCCGCCTTCACTTTAATCGTGTGCTCCCCGGCTTCAGCCAGCTGATGCTGCAATTTGTTCGAGTTCCCAACAGCCTCCCCATCAATATACCACGTGTAAGTTGTATTTAGCTTAGGATTGTTCAGTGAAGCGGTTAACACATCTCCTGCACAAAAAGAAGTTTTCACTAGATTAATAATAGGCACATCCGGCAATTCGTGCTGCGTGACATTAATGGTAAACGTTTTCTTGGCTCCTGTGCATCCTGACCTGACAACATCTACTTTGTACACACCTCCATTTGAGACACTCAAAGTCGACTCAACGGCTCCGCCAATTTTAACATCATCCAGAAACCAGCTGAAATCGTACTCCTCGGGCTCGGAGCCATATTCCGAATCCAGCAGGACATCTTCTCCCGCGCAAAGACTGTATTCATTATTATTCAGCTCATTTTTGGGCCATTTAAATATTCCCACCTCAAAATCATGCGTTTTGCTTTCGCAGACCAGATTATCATTCAATTGGTATTTAGTAGATACACTGTATTTCCCTGATTCCGTAATTATCCACTCACTGTTGCTTTCCTTGTCGGTTATAGTTTTTTCTTCATAAATCCAGTGGAAAGTTGTTTTTGAATTTTCGGCATCCGGAACATTCACCTTTGCTTTTGCTTTAGTACAAGCGGAAATATCCAAGGCGAAGCTCAAATCTTTTCCGTCGTATTTGGCAACTGTTACATCAATCTGCTTTTCCTCAGACTCGCATCCATGCTCATTTCTCAATTTCAGTTTGACCTCTTGGGACTCGCTGAAGGAAAGCTCGTTTACTTCTGAACCTTTCCACCAGCAAGTTACTCCGGTTTCATTATTGAAAACTTCGGAAAGCGGCTTGATCAGCTGATTGCCGCAAGTGGCCCACTCGCTGGCCAGATTTGGTTTAAAAACAGGAAGAGCATGCACTTTAATATTACTGCTCACCTGTTGAGTCTTTCCTTTATATGAAATTTCCGCCAGGACTTTCATGTCTGATTCGGGCGCAATATAAAACCGGGTTGACTGCCCCGGATCAGTCCCGTCAGCCTTTTTCAACTCTCCCCAGTCAATTTTCAGATCCTTTAAATCAGGACTAGAATCCTTTGCCCAGGAGAGCGCCACAAGCGCTTTTTCCCCCGAGCAAATGGCGTTTTTATCTAAAGAAAGTGTCGGCAAAACAAGCTGATGCACGGTCACATCACTCTCAACTGTTGTCGGGCAGGTACCCTGTGCATAAGAAACCGTCACCGAAACTTTAAACGTTTTGCTCCACTCGTCTTTCCTTAGGGAAAACTTATAATTCAATGTGTTAGATTTTTCGGCCAGCTGTTTACCGTTAATGCGCCATTCATATGTAAGACCGTCCTTAATAACCTGGCCATTGCCAACCTTCGCCACGAAGGTTTGTGTCACGCCAGACCACCAAACAGGACCATTAAGCCTATTTATTTCCACCTGCCCCTTCAGTTTTTTCATTCCCAGGATATCTGCCGACTTTTTTGCCGGGCAGCTTATTTTATTCCAGGTGCTTATAACATTAGCGTAGACTGTCCTTGTTCCCAGCTCCGCCACTATCCCAATTGGTTTATTTTCAGCTAAAGTTTTTGTTCCTTCCTTAAATTCATAACTAAAGGCTTCTCCATTTTTCAGGTTAGATTTTAATTCAACATCCAACAAAACATTCGATCCCTCGCAATATGTCAATGTTGTGTTGTCATTCACTGACTCTGAATTCACAATTATGTTGAAACTGGGTGCTTCGTGCACAAAATAAGAAAGCGTATTCGACTGAATATCCGTCTTGGGATACACATAAGAGGGAAGCTCACCGGACCACTTTATCTTTCCCGAATTCTCTTTTGAAATGAAGTATTCACCTGTATTATCAAAAGGATTCTCAACCGTTTCCGGATCTTGTTTCGGTACTTCATCAAAAAAGGTTAGAGTCTCATCTGCAAAAGTCAATTGCATTCCTTCATCCAGAATATTGCTCCATACTTCGCTTATATCATGACCGTTATACTCTTTCATGCTCTTGGCCACCGACAGTTCGGCTTCTCCCTTGCATTTCTTACCTATCTTGTCATTCTTGCCATTCTTTCCCACAAAGGAAAGCATCACTTCCGGCTTGGGCAAAATATACAGGCTGTCCATAACTGCGGTATCGCAGCCGTACACACTCTCCGCTTTTACCATCAGCAAGTATTTACCTATTTCATCAAATTGGCGAGAAAAGGTTGTCACTTCCTTTGTTTGCTGACTAAGTGATTCAATAAGTTTAAATTCTTCCGCATTTTTATTTCCGGTTCCGTCTTTCGCTTTCTTCACATAAAGAGACAGACTGCCTCCAGCGTCTGTTTTCGCCTTGATTTTGAATGATTCTCCTTTTAGAAATACATTTGCTTCCTTATTTCCTTTTCCTACTTTTTGCCCGGAATCGTCGGTTTCGATAGAAAAATCGGAAAGGCCTATCGGTTTATGCACCGCCACTATGTTCCTCACCGACGAGCACCCCCACTGATTGAACACCGTAACCGTGTATTTTCCTATTTCGTTTATGTTTGCCTTCCCGCCTTTGAAATTTTCACTAATGCTTCCTTTCTCCAAAATGGCTTTGGAAGTGTTGTCAATTTTATTATTACTGATGCTGGAATTAACAATTGTATCGTTCTGATTTTCCGCACAACGGTACAATGTGTAATTCACTCCCGTCTCGTCTTTTTTCAATACAACCGGCGTGCTTTCATCGGGCTTTAGCTCAAATTTTGGCAGGTCCTCCGCTTCGCAGTCTTGTTTTCCCACCGCAAAATGAAGAGAAGTAGCTTCTATTAAATTCTCAGAAAGCACCTTATTAGCTTTTAAAATATTTGTTGTTCCCACTCTTTCAAGAGCTACAGGTGTTTCCCACGAGTCTAAATTGGAACTTCCCCACCTTAACCGCCAGTCGTTTCCTTTTAAATTAGACTCAATTGACAACTCACTATATTTAATTGGGTTATCGGATGACGCCAAAAAGCCATCATCACTCTTTGGCCAGCATTCAAAATAATTACCATGTGAAAGCTGAGTTCCAATCCCCTCTTCTCTTTTTACCCGTAAGGTGTCATGGTACCGGATAATCTTAAAATATAGGTCTTCTTTCGGTGTATTATCGCTATCCAGTGGTTTAAAATAAAGACCGCTGCCTCCCAATCGATATTCTTGATTTATCTTATTAAAAATAATAGGCTTGCCCAAAATTCTGTGGTCTTTTGTTTCTCCTTTTATTTGTGCAAAACTTCCCTTGAAAACCAAAGGCTTTTCTAGAAATACATTTCCTTTTTTCAGCTCTAAATAATTCAAACTATCTATCCCCTTCACCAAAAGTTTTGAATCATCGGTATCTTTTTCCAAGTAAAGATGATTCATACTGATCCTCCCTGTAAAAGAAGATGTTTTACCCCGAAGCACCACAGAAGATTTATAATAATGATTTTTATCTATTTTAATGGTACTTCTTTTACCAAGAAGCGAGTCGAGTGCTTTAACAAATGAAAACAATGTATTATCAGGATATCTGTTTTCCAAATTACCATCTAGAATGATAACTCCATTATTGTTATGTATAAGTTTGTCGCCTCCTTTTTCATCCTTTACTCCATGAACCAAATCTCCTTTAATGTAAATGCCTATTCCCTGGCTTAGTGAAAGTGTTCCTACATTGACCACTTTCACTTTTTTTGCATCTTGCTTTTTGATTTCCTGGCCTTTAGCATGCAACATGAACACGGTACTCAAGAGAAAAAAACAGAAAAATTTTACGGAAAAAATGGCAGTAATTTTCTTCATAGCTTAAAAAATTATTGAGCACTGATCTCTTCAGATATCAATGGTCTCCCTCCTATGACAAAAGCTTTTATTTGGTAAACATATCTTTTTTTCGGATCCAGGCTGCGGTCCACATGAGCCGTTTCCTTCGTTAGGGAAGTTACCGGTTCAAGTCTTTTCCTTTTTTTCGTCCTCCGAAACACAACATATCCTCGGAGCTTGTTTTCCGGAATATCTGTTTCCCATTGCAGCTTTATTCGCTTGTTTCGCCGTTTTCTGTCGACGTTAACGGAATGAAATGCGTATCTATTCTTCGTTGCTCTAAGCTTTCCGGTAAGCGCATCCGAGAAGGCGGAATGGTTGCTTGCACTGTCAAGAGCTGCCAAAGCATACTGGTATACCACGCCCTGTTCCGCCGAACGGTCTACATATCTAAAGCCGAAAGCGGGAATCGGTGCAATGTTCAGCCTTCTGTAAACAGAGTCTATGGTTGATTTTCGGTACATATGATATCCCGCCAAATCTTCGTCCACGTTTGGAAGCCACTCAACCTCCAAAAAATTTCCTTTCTGAACAACCGCCTTCAGCTGAGGCCGCTCAGGCGGCACAACATCCGGAAACTGCACAGACACCAGTTCGGAAGGCTTGCTACGGTTGTAGGAAGAATCAACAGCCACCGCAAAGTAATAGAATCGGTTTTTTACATTTACAGGCATCCGCTGCGTGATGAGCGTGTCAGCAATGGGATCACCGTTGATCAAAATGTATTTGTCCTTATCAAATTTAGCTACAATAGAACGGTACACTTGATAGCCCATCAAATCATCTTCAGCATTCGGCTCCCAGCTTATCCGAACCAGGCCGCTATCTGCCTGAGCAAGGATTCCTCTTGGGGAAGAAGGAGGGATGACATCCTGATAGTCGATCAGCACCGGAAGCGAATGAGCTTCATTGCCTGTGCCATCAACAGCTGTAGCCCGATAGTAATAATTTCCGGACCGAGAAATGGAAGTATCAACATAAACACTGTCATCCCAAGACATCATCTCGTTACTGAGCCGAACAAACGGGCCTTCAATGTTCATTGAACGCGACAAATAAATCCCCGCCACGTCTTCAGTGTATCTGGGCGTCCATGAAATAACAACCCTTCCCTCAAGCGGATTGACTTCTTTGTCCGTTAAATCTATAGGCGAATAAGGAGGAGTCACATCCCCGGAAGCTATTCCCAGCTTCCGAGTCTTCTCAGATGCCCTGTTAAAAAAGTCAAGACCTTCTACCCGATAGCTGTAATAGGTTTTATCTTTTTTTATCTTGTCAACAAACAAATATTCGGGATAAGTTTCTTTTCCTGTTTTCTCATCAACCTTAGCCGAAGGGACAATCGGACGCTCGTTCATCTTAAGCTCCTTTTCCCCTTCCATCTGCCGGTAAACATTGTAGCCGTAATACTTGTATTCATCCAGCTTCCACTTAAGCTTGATTTCCTTCTTTTCCAAGACAAGATCAAACTCCTCGGGAGCTGCTTTTCTTTTTTCTCCCTTCCATTCTATCGTCTTCGAAACTCCAATAACATACTCTTGCTGATTTTTCAATCGGACAGCCTTGTAACGGTATACGTTCCCTTTTCTGGCAGACTTGTCTTCCCACTTTATTCCCAGATAGTCCGAATACTTTTCACTCATAAAAGTTTTAACCAGAAACTGAACTTTAATTAGCCCGTTCAGCGGCACACCTTTGCTTATTTCCTCGGCAAGCGTTTCCCAAAAATTATCCTCTTCATCCAATGTCTCTTCAAACTCTTGCTTCCTCCTGACAGGAGTCTGAGTCATTCGAACCCATTGTCCGCCGTTTTCTTGCCTAAAAATGTGAACCCCCTCGTTGTTCAGCACTTTTGGCGTGTACCATTTCAAAACAATCGAGTTTGCCCCTTCTTTAAACACAATCTGGCTCCTTGCCTGAGAGTGAAGTGGATACGGTTTAAATAAAAGCAACAAAAAAAATACTTGTAACCAAGTTTTCATTAAAAAATATATCTGTGATTATGTTATATCAACAAATATACAAATACAAATATTAAATACCATATATTGAAAGCTTGTTTGAATCAATGTTTCTCAAATTTTGTGTAGCCGCCACTACTTAATCTGATAATTATGAATTTATTACAGTAAATTTTTCCGCTTTTTTTTAACTGTCAGATTATTCA